>JAIOHO010000507.1 GCA_019912905.1 Anaerolineae bacterium | reverse complement strand
ATCCATCAGTCTATCTATCGCTTACTGATTGGATGCAGACCGGAACAAAAGGTTACAGAGCAATTTCATGAATCTTCAGGAATTAAGACAATAAGTTTCTTTATACTGGAAAAGTAATACGCACTCATTTTGGGGAATCTTATGACCATCTCCTCTGGTTTCATTTCATTCAGGATCTTCCTGATGCTCGTGATCGGCTGCTGGCTGCTGCCTGCTGCTGCGGTTCGCGCTGAGGGCTGTGACCCGGCGCAGTCGCTGACCACCGTCGAACAATTGACCGATCGCGGTCGGGACTGCATCGACATGGGGAATTATGAGCAGGCCATCACCGACCTGACGCGCGCCATCGAACAGGACGTCAATTATGCACGGGCCTATAACAATCGGGGCGTGGCCTACCGTCGCACCGGCAACCCGCAGGCTGCCCTTACCGACCTGAACCAGGCGCTGGTGCTGGACCCGAATTACGCCAAAGCCTATTACAATCGGGGTCTGACCCAGTACGATCTGGGTAATCTCGACCGGACGCTGGATGATTTGCAGCGGGCGCTGGACCTGCGTCACGACTCCCCTCAGGAAGTTTATCAACTGCAAGGCTGGACCTATTTCGCCCTGCATGATTATGAGCAGGCCATCGCTGCCTTTAACCGTGCCCTCGGCGTCGATCCCAATTTTGACCGCGCTTACTGGGGCCTGGGCGATACCTACCGCGAGATGGGGGAATTTGACCAGGCGGTGGCCTATTATCACCAGCATATCGACCTGGCAGGCGCGAACGCCCGCCCGGAAGTGATCGCTTATGTCGCCGGTTATGAAGGCGAATATGTGCCAGGGACGGGCTTGATCCCGGTCACGGCACCCACCAGCGGCGGCGGACGCTCGAATTACGAATATCTCCTACTGATGGTGGTCGCGATTGTCGGTGTTTATCTCCGCTTCCGGTATGCACGCCGGATATGGGCATCCAACCGGGCGCGCCATCAAAAATCGAAGGCTACCCGGGTGGACGAGCAGACCCGTGCGCTCTACGAGAAACGCCGCGCTCAACAGACTGCACGGTCAGCCGCCGCTGCCGGGAACCAGCCGACGATTCGCGTGAACAGCGAACACCCGGCGAACCAGGGCGTGCTGGCGGTGCTGCCTGGGGGTGGGATGCAGGCTTCGCGGCCCAACTCGGCCCCGCCGCCGAATTGGGAGAGCCTGAATGGGATTGGAGCCTGTCATCCCGATCTGGTGGATTATTTCTGGAAAACGATGCCTGCGCAACTGCCGGAGAACTGCCGCTGGATGGTCAAGGGCCGTCCAGTGCTGGTGCATCCTGAAAGTGGAATCGTTTTTGGTTTCTGCATGGGGGTGCATCTGGTGGCGCTGCGCCTGCCAGAGCCAGAATACAGCCAGGCGGTTGCCGCCAAAAATACCAGCCTGATCTGGAAGGGGAGCAGCGGGAAAACGATAGAAGCACGCGACATCGGGCCGGGTTGGGTGTTCGTCGGTTATGAAGGCCAGCGCTGGTGCCTGCGTGCCTATGAACATGCGGGAAGTCTGTGATCTGGCTGCCCGACGATTAAAAACCAGCGGGCGGACAAGCGGATGTCCGCCCGGACGCGGCCAGGGCTAAAAGAAGCTGCGCCGCCCGTAGCGCTCCTCTTTCCAGGGGTCGCCGTCGTTGTGATAGCCGTTGACCTCCCAGAATCCGGGTTTATCGACCGTGCTGAACTCCAGCGCGCGCAGGAACTTGGCACTCTTCCAGAAGTAGCGCTTGGGTACCAGCGTGCGTACCGGGAAGCCGTGATCCGGTTCCAGGAATTTGCCATCATATTTGTAGGCCAGCAGCACATCGTCGTCCATCATGGATTCCAGCGGCAGGTTGGTGGTATAGCCGTAATCACAGTGGGCGATTACGTAACGGGCGCTGGGCTTGACGCCGACTGACTGGGACCATTCGACGAAGGGCACGCCTTCCCAGACGGTGTCGAACTTGCTCCAGCGGGTGACACAGTGAATATCGGTGGTGATCGTCTTGGTCGGCAGCTTAAGAAATTCATCCCACGACCAGCGCATTTCCTGATCCACCTCACCGAAGACCCGAAAATCCCAGGTCTGCGGGTCGAATGTGGGGTTCGGCCCATAGGTGAGGACCGGAAACTTCTGGGTGAGTGATTGGCCCGGTGGCAGACGCCCTTCGCTTTTGACCTTGTCTTCTTCCTGACGACGCCTCAGAAAATTCATCGGCCAGTACGCTCCTGTAATCTATCCTGCTGCAAATTATAGGTAGGATTATAGGTCGAGTGCTAACGGGAAGCTGTGTGTTCGATAAGAACCGTGCAAGAATCCTTAAAAGTGAGGCCGCTGGGTGCCAGACCACCTGCCGGATCTTGCCGCCGTGCGCCCGGATGCCCTCCCCGCATCCAGGACAGTCAAAATGATCAGTGGGTGAGCACTAGAAACTGTTGAAGGGATTAATCAACAACTCGATCTTGACCTGCATGAGGCCAAGCTGAAGTTCATCGCCATCGCGAATCGGGTAATCTTCGCGGGGTTTCATCCGGTCACGGTTGAGCAGTGTGCCATTGCTGCTGCCATTATCCGAGGCGACAATGCGGTCTCCATCCAGTTTGAGGACCAGATGTTCGCGGGATACGCCGAGTTCATCGGCATTGTAAGGTCCCAGATCGACATCGGGATACACGTCATGTTCGGGGTCCATCCGCCCGATGACCATCGGACGATCCATGTCGAAGATGAGACGATTTTCTTTCTCAACGATTCGCAGACCGACTTTCCAGGGACGAGGCATTCCTCGATCAATCGCCTTGATCTCCTGAGATGCGACCGCGCTGTCATCACTGCCCAGGTTCAGATTACGGGTATTGCCTGGCACCTTATGCAGTCTCCTCAACTTGGTATAATCAAAAGCTCGTGGATGTAATCAGTATAGCACGAAAGTTACGAGGCCAGACAATGGGCGAAATGTGAATAGTCATGATAAGTTTTTCATTCGCTTTTATTCGTTTTTCGCCTGAACCCGTAACCCTTGTCCGAAAACAAAGAACGCTGCGTTATAATTAAGATGTAGATGCAGTGAGCGAGGTACCCTATGGTGATGATAGCGCAACCGATTGCCATGCTGGTCGTCAGCGGCAACGGCTCGAATGTGATTGAAGGGCTGAACCCCGAAGCCTATAACATCAGCGTCATTGATGATCCTGGCAAAGCTATGGAAATGCTGCGCGACTCGGAATATGACCTGGTGGTGCTGGACGATCTGGTTTTTGGCAGCGACGTGGTCGGCGTGGTGCGGGAGATCCGGCGGCGTTTCCCGCTGACGCCAGTGCTGGTGATGTCCGAGAATAAGGACAGCGGCTACCAGACCGATCTGATGGAGGCGGGCGCGACCGATTTCCTGAGCGAGGACCTGTACCGGGAAGAACTGCACCGCCGCATTCGTCTCGTGCTCCAACAGCGGCGGCAGAACCGCGCCCTGGCCCGGCGCAATCACAATTTGCAGACGCTGACTTCGCTGGTGCGGCGGCTGCACACCGCGACCGATGTCCAGACCCTGATCGCGGAGACCATCGACCTGGCCTGTCAGACGTTCGGCCTGTACGGGATGGCGATTGTGATCAACGACGGGGAGATGCTGAATATCTATGCCGGGCGTGCCGGGGCGTCACCCGATACGCTGCATACCAGCTCCATGCGCCCCCACGCTTATGACCCCTTCAAGCGGGTGATCCAAAGCAACTTCGTGCAAACCTTCGGCAATATCCAGTCCGACTCGTACTATACGATGATCCCCACGCTGCCTAAAGTCGAATCGGCCATCGTGATTCCCCTGGCCTACCCGGAATATACCTATGGCGCGCTGGCGGTGTTCGGCAACCCCGGACAGCCGTTGAACCCGGATGATCTGGTCATTTATGAGTTGTTCGCGGCCCAGTTCACGACCGCGATGCAGAATGCGCAGTTGTATGAAGAACAGGAACGCCGGGTGCAGGCCAGTTCGCATCTGCTGCGGGCGTGGCAGCGGTTCATCACTCTGAACAGTGCCGACGATATCGCCCAGAATCTGCGCGATCTGATCGAAGATATTCCCAGCGTCAGTCATTGTATGGTCTGGCTGTACGAAGATGAATTCGGCGAAAACGTCATCGTCAACGCGCAGCAGGCGGAAGTTGCGGATATTTTTTATGATCTGCATCGCAAGGGCCTGACCGGACACCTGTATGAAGATCTGGACGACCAGCTTCAGGTCACTCTGCGGCTTGGGCGCGGGCAGAATAATCCGCTGGGGCCGCTGTTTCGGGCGCTGCACGGGCAGGAATTGATGCTGTTTCCGATTACCGATTCGGCGCGGCTGGCCGGTGGGCTTATCGCCAGCCCGGTCGGCAACCGGCAGTTCGGCATGGAAGATGCCAACCTGATGAAAAGCCTGGCGCACGCCGCAGGGCAGGCGCTGGTGCGGAATGTGCTGACCGCCGTGATGGGCGAAAAGGGTGGCCGCCTGGAAGCGATCCTGCGCAGTATTTACGAAGGGATCTTTTTTGTCGATCACACCGGGCAGGTGGCTTTTTGCAATCCGCAGTTCACCGAATTGACCAGCATCAGCCCATCGGATGTCCTCAACCGTGAGTCGGGAATCCTGCTCGACCGACTGGCGCACGAATCGCGCGATGCGGACACCGTCATGGCGCAGCTTCAAGATGCGATTCAGTCTGTTCTGGACAACAACAATGAGAACGAAAATTACACGATTCTGGAAATTAGCCTGGCGGACCCGGAGCGTGAAATCCACGTCGAGTTCTCACGCATCATCAGCACGCTGAATAACGAATACCTGGGCTGGATTGGTATCATCCGAGACAACTCGCGCCTGAAAAGCATGTTTACCACTCAGATTTCGCTGCTCGATCTGATGTCCGAACAGATTCGGGTGCCGCACGCCGAACTGCGCGGCTTGGTGACTGCGCTGCTGGAGAATCACTCTCGCTTTGGCAACCGGGAGCGGGCGCGGTTTCTGCGGCAGATCGAAAAGAGCGTCGAGAATCTGGGCGAGTTGTGGGAAAACTTCCTGGATATGTACAACCTCGAAGTGACCGGACTGGTGCTGGACCGCGAGGAAACGGACCTGTACGAGATCGTCCAGCGGGTGCTGGATGACCGCCTGTTCGCCGACAACCGCCGCCAGATACGGGTGGAATCTCCGGCGCGACTGCCCGTGGTCAAAGTGGATGAAGTGCGCATCGAGCGGGTGATGAGCAATGTGCTTCAGAACGCCCTCAGCTATTCACCTCGGGGTGCGGCCATCAACCTCAAGCTTGAAGATCACGATACGGAAGTGCATATTGTGGTTCAGGATCAGGGTGTCGGCATTCCTGCCGAGCGCCTCGATCAATTGTTTGACCCGTTCGACCGGCCCGAGGACAGCGAAATCAACGACCCGATGGGGCTGGGCATGTATATCAGCCGCGAGCTGGTGCAGCGGCATGGTGGGCGGATGTGGGCGGAAAGCGTGCTGAACAAGGGGACAACCATCACTATTGCGCTGCCGACGACCCAGGGCAGCGGCATTGTGGCGCCGCCCCCGGCCCGGCCCGAAGTGGTGCGCAGTGAGCCGCAGGCGGTCGCAGCCGCAGTGTCGCCACGCCCCGACCCACGCCAGACCGGAATCAGCGTCCAGAAGCGCCAGCCGAAAGCGATCATGGTGGTTCAGGGCAGTTCCAACCTGGTCAAGTTCCTTTATAACAAGCTCGATGAACAGGGCTATGAAATGCTCCTTTACCGGTCGGGCGAAGAAGCGCTTTCCGATGTCAAGGCGATTCGCCTGGACATGATCGTCCTCGATGTCAACCTGGCCGATGCCAACAGCCTGGACATCTGCGAGCGGATGCGCAAGCGCACCGAAGTCCCAATCGTGATGCTGGCCGATGAAGCTTCGGAGGCGGAGGAAGTGCGGGCGTTGAAGCAGTTCGGCGCGGATGCATTCATCACCAGGCCGATCACCGAAGAACAACTCATGGCGCGTGTCGATGTCATCCTCAAACGGGTGATGGATATTCCGGTGCGCACGCGCGAACCGCTCGACCTGGGCGATCTGTATATTGATTTTGCCCGCCGCGAGGTGTTCCTCAATAACAAGCCGATCGAACTCACCCGCATCGAATATGACCTGCTGCATACGCTGGCAGTCAATGAAAATCAGGTCCTGACGCACAAGCAGCTGCTCGAAAAAGTATGGGGGCCAGAATATCAGGCTGAGACGCAGTACCTGTGGGTCAACGTCAGCCGCCTGCGCAAAAAGCTGGAGCCTTCCGGGGACAGCCCGCGCTATATCCAGACCCAGCAGGGCGTCGGCTACGTCTTTCGCCGACCCTAGCTCAGAGGCAGGGTGCAGTTGCTGTGCCCTGCTGTCTTTCTGTGCGAATGTCCCCTGAACGCCGCCTGCGTGTGGTTCGCATTCTGCGCCTGTTTGCGCTGGTGCTTGTATTCCTGATTGTGTTTGTACCCTTCGCCCTCGGTTTTGCAACCATCTGGATTTTGACGCACACTCCCTGCGGCGGCGGTCGTTCGCCTGCCGATGTCGGCATGCGCGATTACGAGGCGGTGACCTTTCCCGCGCACGATCTCGGACGCGACCTGCATGCCTATTTTGTACATGGCACGAACGGAATCACGATTCTTATCCCGCCAGCAGTCAACACAGGGGCCGGCAGCTGGCGTGAGGAATATACGGTTCTCAACCGCCACGGCTACAATCTCTTCAATTACGACTCGCGCAGCTGCGCCGGGTATGCCAATTCCCTGGGTTATCTGGAAGTCGATGAGGTGGGCGATGCGCTCGATTATCTGGCGACGCGGCCCGATGTGGATATGAATCGGATCGGCATTCACGGGTTTTCGGCAGGCGGGGCCACCAGCATCATGGCCGCTGCCCGCTACCCACAAATCAAGGCCGTGATTGCGATGGGCGGCTATCACGACTTCGGTCAGACGGTGGAAGCCGGGACCTCGACCGAATGGTTCGCGCCACTCTATCACGCCGGTTCGCTGCTCGGCTACCGGCTGGCGACCGGGGTTGATATGGCCGTGCTGAGTCCGGTGTCCGTCATCGGGCAGATTGCGCCGCGCCCGATTCAACTGATCTATGGCACGCGCGAACCTTCCCTGGCCGGGGCTTACCAGCAGTGGGCGGCGGCGGGGCCGAGTGCCGATCTGTGGGTAATTGAAGGGGCGGCACATGGCGGCTACTGGGCAACCGCGCCGGAAGCCTTCGAGCAGCGGGTCATCGCGTTTCTGAGCAGGGCGTTCGAGGAGGTGCGTTAGTGCGCCAGGGAATTTGAACCTGTGGTGACCTGAAGCGGGCTGAAGGCCAGGATGTGCAGCGGCTTGAGCAGGCGTTCGACATCTTCGGCGCGATCATCTCCGGTGAACTGGGGGACTACTTCACGCAGAAAATTGAACGCCACCTGAATTTCACTCTGGCGCAGTTCGCGCCCAACCTGACGCGCAAGTTCTTCATCGCCCCCGGCCATGCTGATCGGCTCGCTGTCTTCAGCCAGCAGCAGGCTGGTGCGTTTGCCCAGGCCCTCTTTGAGCGTTAGAAACTGGTTGATTTTGCCCGCGTTATCTTTGCGCCAGTCTTTCAGCGATCCCTTCGCCAGCTTGAGCGCCTCGCTTGCCCCGGAAATCTGCACGGTGATGACCATTGGCCCATCGAGCGTGATGCTGCTGATTTCGATGGGCGAGGGTGGGCGCTGGAGCATGTTATCGCAGATTGACTGGATACTCTCCAGGGCGGTCAGGTAGGGACTTAGCCGCGTTGCCAGATAGTGCGGTGTGAACTTGGAGGCTGCACTCTTGAAGCTGATGCGCTCCTCGACCGAACGCATCGCCGACGCCGCATCGAAATACACACTCAGCACCAACTGGCCCAATTGAATCAGGTCCCCGTTTGCCAGACCCTGCTTTTTGCCAGCAGGCAGGCGCTGCTGATTGACCCAGGTGCCGTTGGTGCTGTTGAGATCTTCGATGACGTACAGGTCGTGCTGGATGTGGATGCGTGCATGGCGGCGCGATACGCCCAGGGTGCTGGCACTGAAAGGCGTCAGGTCGAAGGTTGGTTGAGGCGATTTCGGATCATAGCGACCGAGATAAATGTCGCTGCCTTGCAGCAGTACCGGGCTGTCGTGACCGCGAATCACCAGGGCGATACCCTGATTGCGCAGTTCCGGCACTTCAAATACAGGTTGAATCGTAGAAACTGCGGTGACATTGAGAGCTTTCTGGGGCACAGGTTCGGTGCTCAGATTAGACGGGGGTGCTGGCACCAGGAGTTCGCCGCAGTATTGGCAAATGGTGAGGTGTTTCGGGTTTTCTCGCTGGCATGTGGCGCAGATAATGCTGTTTTCCATAGCTTCACGAGAACCACGCTTCCTCAACCTGATTGCATCCGTTGATAAGTATTGTAACGGAAGGTCCTCAAAACGCAAAAAGGACTTTGGTATGCCGGTCACGTTCGGGGTAGTTCACCAGGTGAGATCGCTTTTCCACAAACCGCTGCTCTGATCTGCTGGTTGCATTCGATTTATCCACCCGTTATCTTTACCGGGCTTATTTCAGCCCACGAAGAAAGGCATCCTGTGACCGCCAAGCTGCTCACATTCGTCCACATCAGCGATACCCATCTTCACAGTGACCCAACTTATACCGGCGAATTCACCACCATCGTGCCGCGACCGGGCGTCGAGGCCATGATCCAGCAGATCAATGACCTACCCTTCGAAATCGACTTTATCCTGCACACGGGCGACGTGATGACCGACCCGCAGGAAACCGCAGAGTACGAGATGGCGCGCGAGGTGCTGGGGAAGCTGCGCTGGCCGGTCTATTATCTGGCCGGGAATCACGACCGGGCGGACGCCATCCAGCAGGTGTTGATGGGCCGCAGCCGGGACACGATCCGTGCGCGGCTGGATTATGAATTTGAGCGCAGTGGCGTCCAGGTGATTTGCCTGGACAGCAGCGTGCCCGACCCCGACATTCATTTCGGACATTTGCAGCCCGAACAACTGGATTGGCTGGACGCCTTGTGTGCGGCCCCCGATCCACGCCCATTGGTGGTGGGGGTGCATCATCACGCCCTGCCGCTGGAAACACCCTGGATCGACCGGATCATCCTGGACAACGGCGAAGCCATGCACCGGATCTTGCTGAAGGCGCAGCACCGGCTGCGCGGCGTCTTTTACGGGCACATCCACGAAAGCGTCGTGACGGTCCGCGATGGCATCAGCTATTACAGCGTCCTCAGCGGCTGGTTTCAGACGCGCACCTGGCACGGCCAGGAGATCCCGCAGAATGAACCGCTGACGCTGCCCGGCTTCAACGTCGTCACCCTGACGGAGAAGGATACGTTTGTGCGCTACTACCGTGTCAAAATGTGACCGGCACGTTGGCATAGCCTTAATGTTTTTGCAGAATGCGTGCGGACAAGGGAAAATAGCCTTAAACTAGATGAATCTAAAGGACCTCGGCTCCACATCTGTTGTCGAACACACATGGATACCAATGCGAGTTGCTGGATAACGTGATGTCTAAACTGGGTATGTTGCTGCTGGCCGTCATTTCACTGACCGGCTTCGCACCCCCCGCACAGCAGACTGGCACGCCTGCGATCAGCCTCTCCGTCAGTGCTGGCTATGATGGCCTCTTTCGTGAAAATCAGTGGTTTCCGCTGCTGGTGCGCGTCGCCAATGATGGGGACGACACCACGGGCCGCCTGGTGGTGCGCCCAGACCGATCTGGCAGCGCCTTTAGCAACACCTTCAGCACGCCGGTCGAGATGCCTGCCGGTTCGCGTAAGTCCGTCTTTCTGTACGTCACCGCCCGCAGTTATGCCACTGACGTGCGCGTCGAGTTTATCAACGACCAGGACGTGTCACTGGCGGAGCAGTCGGTGTCGCTGCGAAGCGTGCTGTTTCAGGATCAGCTGCATGTGGTGCTGACCCAGTCCACAATCGGTTCCGTCGATCTGTCCAGCATTCATGCCGGTGGCTACAATGCCTTTCAAGCCAACTGGCTGGTCGAAAACATTCCCGACCGGGTCGATGCGCTCAATGCCGTCGATACCCTCATGTTCAGCGACGTGGATACCGGCGCGCTGTCCACAGCCCAGCGCCAGACGATCCACGAATGGGTGGCGAGTGGGGGGCACCTCATCGTCACCGGCGGCGCGAACTGGCAGGCGACCGTGGCGGGCCTGGTTGATCTGCTGCCGCTGACGCCCGACCGCAGCAGCACCGTGAACGACCTCGATGCGCTGGCGAAACTGGCCGGGGCCGACGAACTGCGCGGGGATGCGGTGATTGCCAGTGGTATGGTGCTCGATACGGCTGAGATTGTGGCGGCCAGCGCGGAGGATGTACCGCTGCTGGTGCGCCGCACTTGGGGCCTGGGTACGGTGGATTACCTGGCCGTGGACCCCCTGGCCCAGCCGCTGCGGGATTGGACCGGAATCGGTGAATTGTGGTTCACGCTGGCTTCGAGCACACCCCCGGAACCGAGTTGGGCGCGCGGGGTGCTCGACCCGGACCGTGCCGCTACCGCGGTCGAAGTGCTGCCGGGGCTGAACCTGCTGCCCGATATTCTGCCCTTATGCGGTTTTCTGGTTTTCTACGTCATGTTGATCGGCCCCCTGAATTATGTCGTGCTCAACCGCATCAACCGGCGCGAATGGGCCTGGGTTACCATGCCGGTGTTCATCGTCATCTTCAGCGTGCTGGCCTGGGTCGTGGGCTTTAATCTGCGCGGCAATACCGCCACACTCAGCCGTATTGCGGTCGTCGAATCCTGGCCGGATTCCGATGAAGCCCGGGTGAATGGGCTGGTCGGTTTGCTGTCGCCACGCCGCACCAATTACACTCTGACGATGACCGATGGCAGCACGCTGCGGCCCGTTTCGCGCAGCATCCCGGCTAATCCATTTGCGGCCAGCATCCAGGCCAGCACCAATATCCAGCAGACAGACCTGTTCCGCGCTGATGATTTCACCGTCGATGCCAGCTTCATTGCCACCTTTGCCACCTCGAACCGCATTCAGCGGCCCGACATCAACGGGCAGGTTTCGCTGTTTTATGAACCGCCGCGCGATGAGGAGGAAACCGGACGCTGGTCGATTCGCGGTTCGGTGCGCAACAACAGCAGCGAAACGCTCAGTAATCCGGTCATCCTGGCGCGCGGCGTCAGCGTGGCACTGACCGATCCGCTGCTGCCGGGGGATATTAAGACCTTCGAGCAGCCTCTCATCGCGAACGATCAGGAGCCTCCCGCCCCGTCACGGCTGGAACGCACCGCCAGCGAAAGCAGCGCCCGGCTGTCGTTCAGCCGCTTTGGCCGTGATACGACTTTCACCGAGCAGACCGTGCGTGACATCATCGGCGAATCCGCATATTCGCTGCGCGTCTATTCCGCAGCACCGGGACGCAGCGCGCAGGATCAGGAGACTTACCGCCGCCAACTGCTGCTGTCTGCCATGTCGCAGGATCAGTTTCTGTCTACGGCACGCGGCAACGACGTTTACCTGGCTGCCTGGTCTGACCGGATGCCGCTGGAGACCGAGCTGGAAGGCGCAAGCTGGGAACCTCTGGACACGACGCTGCATCTGGTGAAACTGAACGTCGTGGTCGATCATCCTGCTTTTTCCACGCATATCGGAGCCGATCAGTTTACCTGGGTGGCGCGCGAACGCACCGGCCTGACCATCGATACCGCGCCGGTCAACACCGTCCTTCAGCCGGGGGATACGGTGATCTTCCAGTTTACGCCGCTGCCCGGTTCGATCCTGCGCGAAGTGGACACGCTTCAGGTGGACCTCAATCTGAGTACGGGCAATCGCCTGGATATTCCGCTGGAACTCTGGAATTGGGACACGAGCGAGTGGGAAATTATCGAGATGGATCAGGCGCAGGATCGTTCGACGGTGCGCCGCCAGTCGATCCGCAATCCACAGCAGTTTCTGGGTGCCCACAACAGCGTGCGAATGCGGCTGGTCGTCGATGAAACCGTCGGCTTTCTGCGGGTGGTGCGCCTGGCGATCGAGCAGGAAGGGCGCTTTTAGGCCGAAAGTCTGTTCGGTTTCTCACAGACGGTCGCGCCGGGTGTAGGGTATAATTGTGCTGGAGTAACGGTCAACGAGAACGGATCATGAGCCTGATTATTGAAACCAGAGACCTCGTCAAGCGTTATGGCAAATTCACAGCCGTCAACGAGCTTTCACTGGAAGTCCCGGCTGGTTCGATCTACGGCTTCGTGGGGCCGAACGGCGCAGGCAAAACTACTACCATGCGCATGCTCACCACGCTCACCCGACCCACTGCTGGGCAGGCCTGGGTCGCGGGTCATTCGGTGACTGAGGAACCGCGCGCAGTGCGGCGCGCCATCGGCTATATGCCCGATGAATTTGGCGTCTACGACGACATGCGCGTGTGGGAGTATCTCGATTTTTTTGCAGCCTGCTACGATATTCCTGAAAATGAGCGCAAACGCCTCATCGATGACCTGCTGGAACTGGTCGATCTCACTCACCGCCGCGAAGATATGGTCGATAAGCTCAGCCGGGGCATGAAGCAGCGCCTGTCGCTGGCGCGCACCCTGGCGCATGATCCGCTGGTGCTGATTCTGGACGAACCGGCTTCGGGCCTCGACCCGCGCGCCCGCGTCGAAATTCGTGAACTGCTGGTCGAACTGGCAAAGATGGGCAAAACGATCTTTTTCTCGTCGCATATCCTGGCAGATGTGGCCGAAATCTGCACGCATATCGGCATCGTCGAGGCCGGCGAGATGGTGATTCAGGGCAGTATGGACGACATGCGCGCGCAGCTCACCCCGCACCGCGAAATCATCGTGACCGTGCGCGACCAGGAGACCGCCGAGCGGGTGAAATCGCTGGTGGCGTTAATGGCGGATGTACTGGATGTGTTGATTCTCGAACCGAAGGCCGGACGCTCGCGGGTGCAGATCAATTTTGCCGGGGACGATGACGGCGTGGCAGCGATCAACCAGAAGCTGTCCGCCGAGGGCATTCTGGTGATGGGGTTCACCGAAGAGACCAAAGACCTGGAATCGATGTTTATGCGCGTGACGAAAGGCATCGTGACCTGACGTGGAATTCTGGGAAGCGGTGGACCGGCTGGTGGCATCGGGTGCGCCGGTGATTGACCGCCCGCAGGGTTCTGCCCATCCCCGTTATCCAGACCTCATTTACCCGCTGGATTATGGTTATCTCGACGGTACGACCGGCGGCGATGGGGCTGGCATCGACATCTGGCTCGGCAGTGGGAACCTTCAGCAGCCTACCGGCGTCCTCTGTACAGTCGATCTTGTCAAACGGGATGCTGAAGTCAAGATTTTGCTGGGCTGCACGCCGGATGAGATGGAGATCATTGCCAATTTTAGTGGCGCGGACAGGATGGGCTATGTCCTGGTCGAGCGCCCAACTTATCCGAATAAGGACTGAATGTATGGCCGAAGCTGAATCCACCCGCCAGATGATTGATGTGCCTGAAGAAGCGCTCACCCCGCGCGAAATCCGTCTGGAACGGGCGGCAGTGGTGCTGCGCTGGGGAGCAATCGTCAATGGCGTGCTGGTCGGCCTGCTGCTGGTTGCGGGTCTGCTCGGCGGCCTGCGGGTGTTCCCGGATCTGTTCACGAACTTGCAAGGACTGCTGCTGGGCCGGGCAGTCCTGGCCGGGGATGCGTCGCTGGCGGTCGTGATTTTCCTCACGCTGGTGGACATCAGCCTGCTGCTGGTGCTGATGGTCGGTGTGCTGGCCCGCGAAATCTGGACGCTGCCGGCGATCTGGTTGGTGGCGGCGGTGAACGGGTTGGCCGCCGCGCTGCTCGGCTTTCTCCCGGCGTTGATCACGATTGCTGCCGCCGCTGGCTGCTGGGTGGTCATCATGCGGGACATGAGCGCCTTTCGCGTGAACCCGGTCATGCTCAAGGAACTGCGCGGGCGGATGCGCGGCGTGCGGGCATTCATCGTCCTGACGATTTACCTGGGTCTGATGAGCGCCTTTACCATCCTGCTCTATCTGGTGTTTACGACCAGCACGATCCAGGCAACGGGTTCATCCGCCGTCGGCGCGATTGGCCGGGTGCTGTTTGGCGGACTGGTCGGCATCGAACTGCTGCTGATTATCTTCATCGCGCCCGCCTTTACCGCCGGGGCCATTACCGGCGAACGTGAACGGCAGACTTACGATCTGCTGCGCACGACGCTGCTCGCCAGCCCATCTTTTGTCATCGGCAAACTGGAATCGGCGCTTGGCTTTATTTTGCTGCTGCTCTTTTCGGCCATTCCGCTGCAAAGCATCGCCTTTCTGTTTGGCGGCGTCACGGAACTGGAACTGGTGCTGTCGTTTGTCATCCTGGCAGTGACGGCGGTGACGCTGGGTACAGTGGGCATTTTTTTCTCGGCCATCACCCCGCGCACCCTGTCGGCCAGTGTGCGATCGTATACGGTCGCGCTGGCGGTGACGTTCGGCATTCCGATTATCCTCAGTTTTCCATTGTTCAACGCCTTTGTCAGCGCGGCATCGGGCTTCGGCTCCGGCGTCAGTTCATCGCCCCTGGTCGAGACGATCTTTATCTACCTGGGGCTGATTCTGGTGAGCCTGAATCCGGTGGCAACCTCGCTGGTCAGCCAGCAGCTTCTGGCCGAGAAGCAGGCCATCGGTTTATGGACGGTCACACTCACCAGTGATGGCAGCACCATCCCGCTGGTGTCGCCCTGGATCAGCTTCTCTGTTTTTTACCTGGTGATTGCCACGATTCTGATCGTCCTGGCCGTGCGCGAAATGCGGAAGGTCGAGGCGTAGTGAACATCCGCCCGGATTGGCGTGTATAGTGATTGAGAAACGGATAGGGTCTTAACGGATGGCGACACAGGCAGCGTATCAGGAACACTGGAATGTCTTAAACGGTCTGGTCCACAGCTGGGACCGGCGCTATCGCTGGCAGCAGACCATGCTGTGGCTGCCACGCAGCCTGCTGCCGGGCGCGGTCGCCGGAATCATCCTGTTCCTGATGGCGCGTTTTGTGCCGCTGCTGCTGCCGGTTCAACTGGCGCTGGTGACGGTGGCACTGGTGCTGGTCGGCCCATTGGTGATGATGGCGACGGTCTGGCTGCGCGGTGCCGCGCCGCTGGCGGTGGCCCGCCGCTTCGACCGCCAGTTTGGGCTGGATGAACGGATTTCGACCGCCCTGGAATTGATCGGAGGCCGTATCCATTCGACGGATGAACTCGTTCACTATCAGATTGATGACGCACGCCAGCGTGGGCAGGCGGTGGATGCGCGCCGCGCTCTGCCGCTGACGACCGATACACGGGCCTGGACTGCGGTGTTCATCGCGCTGGTGGTGCTGGTGATTCTGTTTCTGCTGCCGAATCCGCAAGCGCCAGTCGATACGCAGGCCGCCGCACAGCAGGCCGCGATTGAGGCTGCTGCGGACGATGTCCAACGAATCACCGAACAGGTGGCTTCCGATACGGCCCTCAGCGATGAAGAACGCCAGCAGCTGCTCGAACAGTTAGACCGGACGGAAGAAATCCTCGACGAAGAAGCGATTACGCCTCAGGAAGCCTTCGCCGCGCTTTCGGATTCGCAATCCGAACTTCAGGAACGTTCGGAAAGTCTGAATCAGCAGGCGCAGCAGCAGCAGAGCGCCTTGCAGCAGGCGTCCGAGGCGCTGCAAGATGCGGTGCCCAACGCGGGCGATCAGCAGCAGAATCAGGACACGGTACCCACCCTCGAAGAAATGAAACAGAGTGCCGAGGGGATGACGGATGCCCAGCGGCAGCAGGCCGCGGATGCGCTCGAACAGGCGGCCAATCAGTTGGAGCAGACCAACCCGGAAGCGGCTCAGGCGCTGCGCGATGCCGCTGAAGCCCTGCGCAACGGCGACACGCAGGCGGCGCAGGAGGCGATGCAGCGGGCCGCGGAGAGCATCCAGCAGCAGCAGCAGCAAATGCAGCAGCAGCAGCAGTCCGCCCAGAATATGCAGCAGTCCGCCCAGCAGCTCCAACAGGCCGCCGGGCAGGTGGCACAGCAGGGCCAACAGCAGCAGCAGTCCGGTCAGCAGCCCAGTCAGCAGCAGGGCCAGCAGGGACAGCAAAGCAGCCAGCAGGACGACTCGGGCGTCCAACCCCTCCAGCAGCAGCAGAGTCAGCAGCCCGGCCAGCAGGCGGGTCAGCAGCAGGGTCAACAACAGGCTCAGCAGGGTGGTCAGCAGCAGGCGCAGACCAACCAGCCCGGCCAGCAGGAGGGTCAGCCGGGGAGCCAACCGGGTCAGCAGCCAGGGCAGCAGTCGTCCGATCAAAATACAGCGGAGAGCCAGCAGCCGGGTGTCGGCGCGGGCGCAGGGGACATCCAGGGCAGCGCTGGCGAGGAGAATACGGCAGGTTCGCCAGGGGGCGAGGCCGCCCAGGATAACAACCCGGACGGCGCAGGCGAGGGCCAGTTTGACGCCGTGTTCGCGCCACGTCGGATCGGGGGCCAGGGCGGGCCGGAAATCCAGCTTGAACCGGATACCAGCGATGTGCCGGTCACCGAGGGCGAGTTTGCTCAGAATCCATCGGGTCAATCGCTGGTGCCCTACAATCAGGTCTACAGCGACTACAGCAACGCCGCCAACCGGTCGCTGGAAAGTGATTATATTCCGCTGGCGCTGCGCGACGTAGTCCGCGAATACTTTTCTTCACTGGAGCCGGGGCAGAAATAGTCAGGGTGCCGCCGCCGGTGCTGTGCGTTCCTCGGCGTGAAGGCTTGCGGCACGCCGCCGATAATAACTCCAGCCGATCACAGCCAGCGGCAGGCTCAGGAATGGCACGAAGGTCACTGTGGCGAAGGATAAGCCCGTCGCCAGCAGACTGAGGGGAACGAGCAGCCAGGCTGGGGCCATCCCCATGAGCGCCATGGTTTCATAGAACAGGCCCAGCGGCGAGGCCATCAACGCCGTCGCGCGGGCGACCGCCACCGATTGAAACTGTCCCCAGATGTAAACTACGGCTGCGACCACGGCCAGGAAGGGCCATATCTCCGGTGCCAGCCGCAGCAGGCTGAACAACCCCGGCGAACTGCCTGCCGTCTCGATCCAGGCGCTGTTGGACTGTGCGCCTAACCACTCGTTCATCCAGCCAGGACGAACCAGTAGAAAGCTGCCCCACAGCAGCGCTGTGAGTGCCGCCCAGCGCAGAAAGGTGCGCCGGTCATGGAGCAGCCAATCGACCAGATGCCAGGACAGCAGCAGAAATGCCGTTTGCGGTTTGAGGGTCATCAGTGCGCCCAGCAGCGCGCCGCGCCAGTGGCGACCCAACCCGGATGCCATGAACCACCACAGCAGCGTGTTCTGGCCGGAACTGAGTCCATGCAGCACCGGTAGATAGAACAGCCACTGCCAGAATCGCTTGCGGAAGGCCAGCACCAGCATGCCGAGATTGCAGACCTGCCAGAGTGCCAGTGCCACCGCCAGCGGCAGGACCGCGATGACGATCATCCCATAGGCATAGGGCAGCGGATAATAGAATGCTTCTACCTGATAAGGATTCTGTCCATTTAAGATCGCCTGACCCGCCTGCCAGAAGATCGTAAAATCCCAACCATTCATTCGTGCCCCACTTTCTGCCAGACGATGTGCCGGCCTCCACTCCACTATACAGGATACAGGCATTTGCCGGGGGATAAGCCCTAACTCTGAATCTCACGGCTGAGAACCTGTGACCCGAGCTAAAATGAAGGAATTCATTTTTGAGGCGGCTATGCGCTGGAAAAAGATTGTACTCCTGTTGGCCCTTGTGATCTTGCTGGTGCTGTATTTCTGGGCACATAACATCGGCGATCAGCCGGTCATTCTACTGAATGGGTTCGTCGGATTGACCGGGACCGCGCTCGATCTGCTGACGGTGGGGGCAATCGTCGCCGTCGGTGGCGGACTTGGACGGTATGCAGGTCGCGTGCTGCACCTCCGCACCGCTGATCTGCATCCGGCGGAAGTGGTGGCGCTGGAAGGCGGATTGGGGCTGGGCCTGCTCAGCATCGGCACGCTGCTGTTCGGCCTGATCGGGTTATTCAATCTGAGCCTGTGGGCGGCGCTGCTGGTCGTCGCGCTGGTGCTGCGGCGCACAGTGGTGGGCTGGCTGCGAAGCGGGCGGGCTGTGCTGGCGAGTGCGCTGCGACCCCGGACCCGTTGGGAACGCCTGATTGTGGTGATCACCGGTGTCCTGCTGGCCGCGGCCCTGCTGTTCGCGCTGGCGCCGCCATTTGCCTGGGATGCCATGAGCTATCATCTGGTGGGGCCGTGGCGATATGTGCAGGCAGGCCGCATCACCACCCAACTGGACAACCACTTCCTCGGCTTTCCACAGGAGGTCGAAATCCTCTACGGGTTGGCGCTGATACTATTCGGGCGCGCGACCGCAGCCGCACCGCTGCATCTGTACTGGGGCCTGCTGGCGCTGCTGGCGATGGCTGGGCTGGTGCGACGCTATACAGACCGTGCCAGCGCTTATACCAGCGTCCTGCTCCTGCTGAGCAGCTACAGCCTGTGGCGGTTGTTCGGTGTGCCCTATGTCGATCTGGCGGTGATGGCCTATGGCGCGCTGGCGCTGGTTGCGATCACGAGTTGGCAGCAGAATCGTCAGTCCTGGCTCCTGCTGGCGGGCATCCTGGCCGGATTAGGGCTGGGCGTGAAATATACCGCCGTCGGTCTGGTCCTCGCGCTGGCGGTGTTCATCTTCCTGGCGCAGCCGCGCCGGGTGGTACGGAATGGGCTGATTTTTGGCGGGGCGGCCCTGGTGACCTTTCTGCCCTGGATGCTCAAAGGCGTCCTGCTTTATCAGAATCCGATCTATCCCTACTGGCTTGGTGGTCCGGCCTGGGACAGTTTGCGGACGGCCAACTTCAGCGCCGCAGGCAGCGGCCTGCTGAGCAGCGATCTGGCCTGGCAGTGGTTTATTCTGCCCCTGAGCGCCAGCATCTTCGGGAATGAAGATTTTTCACCCTATGGTTTTACCCTGGGCATCTGGCTCCTGACCATGCCGCTGGTGCTGTTGGTCGGCTGGCGTGAACTGCCGGACCGGGCGCGCGAGCTGGCACGGTCGGCGGTGCGGCTGGCGCTGCCGATGCTGGCCTTCTGGCTGGTGCTGGCCGCCTGGAGTGGAATCGGCGCACAGCCGCGATTGATGCTGTTCGGTCTGCCGGTGGCGGCGGTGCTGGGCGCGCTGGCCTTTCACAGCCTGTCTCACTGGCCGAAGCGCCCACTCGATGTGGACTTTCTCATGCGAGCGGCTCTCATCATGACGGTGGGGCTGGGATTCTTCAACGTTGCCCATGATGCGGCCCAGGCGGAATTTGGCCGCTATTATATCGAGAACGACGCCGATGGCTTCCTGCGGAACAATCTGGGCAATTATTACGCGGCGATGCGCGAACTTGACTCGCTTCCTGCGGGCAGCCGGGTGCTGTTCATGTGGGAGCCGAAAAGCTTCTACTGTCCTGAGTCTATAATCTGTATCCCGGATGTGCTCTTCGATCATTGGTCCTGGCCGCTACAGCGCGGCGCAGCGGAAGCCGACACGCTCATGCAGCAGTGGCGCGAGGACGGGGTTGATGACCTGTTGGTCTACGGCCTGGACGCCGGTCGTAATTTCGGCTACGACTTCTGGTCCAGGCAGCATGGATCAGCCTGGGCCGAAAATGCGCAGTTCCCGGCGAAATTAGCGGAATACATGGAACTGGTCTGGAGCGATGGCTTCAGCTATGGCCTCTACCGATGGCGTGAGTCATCTTGAACGAAAGATGAGAGTTTGCTGAACCTGCTCGGCTGGCGTGGTATAGTGGAAGCGGATAATACCCCGTACTCAACCTTTCCCACCCTACGCTTGTATAATGAGCAGTATACGCAGTCGAACAGGTAACGGAATGGCAGACGAAATTCATCTCGAAGAATTCAGCCGCATCGCCCAGCAAATCGAAGCGGAAGTCGCGCGCGTCATCGTTGGGCAGCAGGAGGTGGTGCGCAGCGTCCTTATCTGCATCCTGGCTGGGCGGCATGCGCTGCTGGAGGGAGTGCCCGGGCTGGGCAAAACGATGCTCATCCGCACGCTGGCCGATGCGCTGGATCTGAAGTTTGCGCGCATTCAATTCACCCCGGACCTGATGCCGTCGGATATTACCGGCACGGACATCATGGAGGAGACCGAGGAAGGCAGGCGTACTTTCCGCTTCCACGAAGGCCCGATTTTCGCCAACCTGATCCTGGCCGACGAGATCAACCGCGCGACCCCCAAGACCCAATCCGCCCTGCTGGAAGCCATGCAGGAAAAGACGGTCACGGTCGCGAACCGCAGCTACACCCTTGAACCGCCATTTTTCGTGCTGGCGACCCAGAACCCACTGGAAATGGAAGGCACGTACCCGCTGCCGGAAGCCCAGCTCGACCGCTTTATGTTTAAGGTCAACGTGGGCTATCCACAGGTGGAAGAACTGGTCCACATTCTGGAGCGCACCACTGGGGCCGCTGTCCCGGAGCCGCATAAGGTCGCCGATGGCATCCAGGTGATCCACATGGGCCAACTGGCGCTGAACACACCGGTTGCTTCGCACCTGACCGAGTATGTGGCCCGCCTGATCGTCGCCACCCATCCTGAGCATCCAGGTGCGGTTGAGGCTGTGCGCCAGTACGTGCGTTATGGGTCCAGTCCACGCGGCGCGCAGGCGCTGATTATCGGGGCCAAGGTCAACGCCCTGCTCGATGGGCGCTTTAATGTCGCATTCGAGGACATCGAAGCGGTGGCGTCGTCGTCGCTGCGCCATCGTCTGCTGCTCAATTTCGAGGGCCTTGCGGAAGGCATCAGCACCGACGAGATTATCGCCGATGTGTTGAACGCCACCCGCAAGCAGCCGGCCTAGCCGCGCCTCATCCATGCCAGAGGACCGAGTATTTGACGAGAAGACCCGGCGCAAGTTGGAACAGGTGATGCTGATTTCCTCACGGGTGCGGGCCGGGGCGATGAAAGGCGAACGCCGTTCGACCAAGCGCGGCACCAGCATCGAATTTGCGGATTACCGCAATTACACGTGGGGAGATGACCTGCGCCGCCTGGATTGGAATATCTATGCGCGGCTGGAGCGTCCGTATATCAAGCTGCTGGAAGACGAAGAAGATCTCGCGGTTCACATCCTGCTCGATACTTCGGCCAGTATGGATTGGCCGCAGGACGATGCCCCTTACGATCAGAACAAATTTGTGTTTGCCCGGCGGCTGGCGGCAGGGCTGGCCTATACGTCGCTGACGACCAATGACCGCATGACGCTGACGGCCATCAGCGATCACGGACTGGAGCGCTTTGGCCCCTCGCGTGGGCGGGTGCGCGGCTTCGCCATGCTGGACTTCATCGGCAAGCTCAAACCACGCGGTGTGACCGACCTGAATCCGATCCTGCGGGATTATGCGCTGCGGACCTCGCGCCCTGGCCTGCTGTTCATCATCAGCGACATGTTTTCACCGTCCGGCCACATGGAGGGCATTCGGGCGTTGATGGGCAAGGGCTATGAGGTGGTGGTGCTGCATGTGCTGTCCCCGGACGAGGTCAGCCCGGCGCTGAACGGCGACCTGCGTCTGATTGATGTGGAAACAGGTACCCCGCAGGAGGTTACGGTGGATGCCGCCATGCGTGAGATTTACAGTCTGCGCTTGCATTCGTGGCGCGAGGACATCCGTCAGGACGTGATGCGGCGCGGCGGGCACTACCTGTTCAGCGACACGAGCGTGCCCTGGGAGAAGGTCGTCCTGCAAGACCTGCGCCGCCTGGGACTGCTGAAGTAAAGAAATATGAAACGCAAAGGCGCAGAGACGCAAAGATTTTGATGGACGAAAATACGCTCAGCTACCAGATTATCCGAGCAGCGATAGAAGTCCATCGCACATTAGGCGGTCCCGGCCTGCTGGAAAGTGTCTACGAAGAAGCACTTGTCTGGGAGCTAACAGAAGCCGATTTCCGAATTGAGCGACAAAAGCTGGTTCCCATCAAATACAAAAATGTTGATCTGGTGTCTCCTCTAAGAGCCGATTTGATTGTAAACAATATGGTGATTGTAGAGTGTAAAGCCACTACCGAATATCACAGGATTTTTGAGGTGCAAACCTTAACCTATCTCAGGTTAACAGGATTGAGACTGGGATTAGTGATTAATTTTGGAGAGCAGCACGTGAAGAACGGCATTCATCGGGTAGTCAACGGATTACACGAATGACTAAGTTGTTTTTTACCTTTGCGTCTTTGCGCCTTTGCGTTGAGGCCCCAAAATGCAGTTTCTGACCCCCCTCGCGCTGATCGGCGGGCTGCTGGCGATCCCGGTGATTCTGCTGTACATGCTGCGGCTGCGCCGCCGGGAAGTGGTCATTTCCAGCACCTTCCTGTGGCAGCAGATTTTGCGCGATAACGAAGCCAACACGCCCTGGCAGCGGCTGCGGCGCAATCTGCTGCTGCTGCTGCAACTGCTGATTCTGGCGGCGCTGGTGCTGGCCCTGGCTCGCCCGTACATCACCGTGCCAGCGGTGGGCGCGGGGCAGATTGTGCTGCTGCTGGATGCGTCGGCCAGCATGAACGCGACCGACGTGGAGAATGGCACACGCTTCGACGCCGCCAGGCGTGAGGCGCTGAGCGTGGTCAATACGCTGGGCGCGGGCGATACCATGACCCTCATCCGGGTGGCCGATACGCCCGAAGTGCTGGCCCCGGCCACGAATGACCGCATCGTGCTGACCAACGCAGTCAATGCCGCGCGGCCCAGTAACGCCAGCGCGGATTGGAGCGGCGCACTGACTCTGGCGATTGGTGGAGCGGCGGACGCCGAGGATTTTAATGTGGTCATCGTCAGCGATGGCGGTCTGGGCGATCCGGCGCTGCTGCCGACGGTCCCCGGCGAGGTGAGCTACATCCCGGTTGGACAGTCTTCCGACAACATTGCGATTACAGCCCTGGCGACCCGGTCGCGCGCAGGCCAACCGCCGCAGTTGTTTACTCAGATCACCAATTACGGCGGGCAGGATGCGGAAATCGTCTACAGCCTGACGGTCGACGGCGACCTGTTTGCTTCTGAGTTTTATACCGTCCCCGCCAACGACAATATTTCGCTGGTGTCCGAACAGCTCCCGACCGGGTTTCGCATCGTCGAGGCCAGCCTGACCAACCCCGCCGCTTCGACCATCCCCGATTATCTGCCTGTCGATAATCAGGCCTGGACGGTGGCGAGTGACACGGCCACCCGCCGCGTGCTGTTGATGACGCCGGGCAACCTGTTTCTCGAACAGGTGCTGCGCAGCCTGCCGTCGGCGGAAGGCTTTCGCGGTAACCTCGACCGGGGCTTGCCGCAGCAGCCTTACGATCTGTACATCTTCGACCACTGGCTGCCTGCGACTCTGCCGGATGGCGACCTGCTGATCATCAACCCGCCGCGCAGCACCGACCTGTTCACCGTCGGGCCAGAAATCGACAATGCTGCCAATATCCAGGTAGCGCGCAACGACGTGCGCACCCAGTTTCTCGACTTCGACAGCGTCAGCATCCTGGCGTTCAACACAATCAGCGACATCGATTGGGCGACGCCGCTGGTGACGGCGGACGGCGGGCCGCTGGTACTGGCCGGGGATGTCGATGGACGGCAGGTCGCCATTTTTACCTTCGACCTCCACAACAGCGACCTGCCTCTGCAAATCACCTGGCCGGTGCTGATGGCGAACCTGATGGAATGGTTCTCGCCGCAGAGTGTGATTTCGATCCCGAACGGCCTGACCGTCGGGGATTCACTGGTGGTGCGTCCCTCGCTGACTGCGCAGGCCGTCGCCGTGCAGATGCCGGATGGCACGCCCCGGGAACTGCCGGTGGACCGCCAGAACATCGTCTTTGCCGAGACGGATCAGGTGGGCTTGTATACGCTCGAAATTCTGGAAAACGGTGCAGTGACCCAGCAGCAGCCGTTCACGGTCAACCTGTTCGACCCGCGCGAAAGTGACATCACGCCGCAGCAGACGCTGCAAATGGGCACCACCACGGTAACTCCCGGCGCACGCGAAGAGGTCGGTCAGGTGGAATTCTGGCCGCTGATTGCGCTGGCGGCGCTGGCGATTCTGCTGCTGGAATGGATCATCTACCAGCGGCGGCAGCACGTGCCGCGCGTGATTCCGCAGGCGAAGGCGAGAGCAGGCATCCTCAGGGGGTAAGTGAGATGGCATCCGCGGAAAAAACGATTTATGTGGCCGCGCCGATCCAGCAGGTATTTGCCAGCATGCAAAGTGCGCTGGCGAGTATGGGTGCGACGATCCGCAGTGCGGACGAAGCCAGCGGTCTGGTGGTGGCTCAGTCAGGTGCATCGCTGTTTTCGTTTGGTGACGAAATCCGCTGCACCCTGCGCGCCCAGCCGCCCGGCACCTCGGTGCATGTGGTCAGCAGTACACCGGGTCAGGCCTTTGCCTGGGGCAAGAATGAGCGCAATATCGAGACGTTGGAACAGACTCTGCTGAGTCTCGTCCAGTCGCCACCGGCTAACGCGACGCCGCAGGTGATGAGGGAGACGCCGCAGGATGTCCGCGAGAATCCCCCCAACCCGGCCCAGCCGTTTGCGGATAATCCGCGCGTGTTCATTTCCTACCGCCGCTCGGACAGCATTGACATCTGCGGACGGATTTATGACCGGCTGTCGGGTTCATTGGGCCGCGAAGCCGTGTTCAAAGATGTGGATAACATTCCCCTTGGCGTGGATTTTGTCGAGCATCTCAGCAACGCGGTCAAAGACTGCACCGTCCTGCTGGCGGTCATCGGCCCGCAGTGGGTCCACGTGGTGGATGCCAGCGGCAGCCGCCGCCTGCATGATCCCAACGACTTCGTACGCATCGAGATCGAGTCGGCACTGCGCCAGGGCGTGCGGGTGGTGCCGGTGCTGGTGGGCGGCGCGACCATGCCCGCCACTGAGGAACTACCCGAAACGTTGCAGCCGCTGACCCGGCGCAACGCGATTCAGGTGCGCCCGGACCCGGATTTCCATAATGATATGACCCGACTAATCAAAGGTCTGCTTGAGTAGCTGCCATGTCGTTTACCTATCCTCTGGCTCTGGTCCTCCTGCTGGCGATCCCCCTGGTGATTTACCTGGGCTGGCCGCGCCAGCGTTTTCGCCGCGTGCGTGATTCGATCAGCGTGGCGCTGCGCGTGGTGCTGATGGCGCTGCTGGTGCTGGCCCTGGCCGGGGCGCAGGTCAGCCAATCGGCCAATAAACTGGCGGTGATCTTTCTGGTGGATGTCTCTGACAGCCTGGGGAGCGACGTGCAGGACGCGCAGTTGGCTTATGTGCAGGAGGCCATGCAGCGCATGGGGCCGGACGATCTGTCTGGCGTGGTGGTCTTTGGGGCGGACCCCAGCACAGAACGCGCGGTCAATGCGGTGCGCGAACTTGGGGCGCTGCAATCGCAGCCGGTGACCAGCAATACCGATCTGGCGCAGGCCATTCGCCACAGCATCGCCCTGTTTCCCAGTGACGCGGCCCGGCGGATTGTGGTCCTGAGTGATGGGCGACCTACTGTGGGCGATACCGAAGCGGCAGTCCGTCAGGCGGCTGCACTGGGTGTGGAGATCAGTTTCGTCGCCTTTGCGCGTGAGCCGGGGCCGGAAGTCCAGGTCACGGACCTGTCGGTGCCGGGCAGCGTGACGGCGGGCCAGCCGTTCGACCTGTCGCTGACGATTGATGCCGAGGAAGCGACCGCGGCAACAGTGACGATCCTCGACGCGGGAACAATCCTCCAGCGCCAGGAAGTGGAACTGCGCCAGGGGTCCAACAGCTATACGCTGACTCTGCCCGGTTCGGCGGCGGGTTTCAAGGATTTTCACGTGCAGGTGGAGCCGGTCGATAACGACAGTTTTTACCAGAACAACCAGCTTTCGACCTTTACCCAGGTGGTCGGGCCGCCGCGTGCGCTGCTGGTCAGTCAATCGGATGCCGAAGTCGAACATCTGCTGCCCGCGCTGGAAGAAGCCGGGGTGACGGTCGATCTGGCCCGGCCCTCCGAACTGCCGATCGGCCTTGCACCGCTGGCCCAGTACGACACGGTGATCATGGCGAACGTCCCGGCGACACAGCTTTCCAACAGCCGCATGGAAGCGCTCGACCGCTACGTGCGCGACCTGGGCGGCGGACTGGTCTTCATCGGCGGGCCGAATTCCTACGCGCCGGGCGGCTACTTCCGCACGCCGCTGGAAAATACGCTGCCGCTGGATACACAGATCCGCGACCAGCAGCGCCTGCCGCAGTTGACCATCGCCTACGTGATCGACCGCTCCGGTAGTATGGGTGTGCCCAGCCCCAACGGTATCGCCAATATCGAACTGGCGAAAGAAGCCATCATTCGCTCGATTGATTTCTTACAGCCGACCGATCGAGCCGGGGTGGTATCGTTTGATACGGTCGGGTACTGGATCGCCGAACTTCAGCCGGTGCTGGATCGGGTGGGTTTGCAGCGTCTGGTCGCCAGCCTGCGGGCCAGCGGCGGCACCGATATTCTGGCCGGGATGCGCCTGGTCGCCAACACGATTGTCAACGATCCCTCCAACCGCAAACACATTATTCTGCTGACGGATGGCGGCGCTAGCCCGGCGAATCTGGTCGAACTGGCCGATACCCTGAAGCGCGAACAGGACATTACCACCTCGGTGATTGCCATCGGCGGCGGCAGCGCGGATTTTCTGAAGGATATGGCTGAGGCGGGCGGCGGCAATTACCACGTGGTCGATCTGGTCGAGACGATTCCCTCGATCTTCACGCAGGAGACGGTGCTTGCCAGCCGGTCGTACATTATCGAAAATCCGTTTGTACCCGTGCTGACGGCCAACAGCCCGATCATGGATGGCATCCGCAGCGCTCCGCCTCTGCTGGGTTATGTCGCCACCACCCCCAAGCAGACAGCCCAGGTGATTTTGCGCGGGCCAGCGCCGTTCAACGATCCGCTGCTGGCATCGTGGCAGTACGGCCTGGGGCGTGCGGTCGCCTTCACCAGTGATGCCACATCCCGCTGGGCTGCGAACTGGGTGACGTGGGCAGATTTCACCCGTTTCTGGAGCCAGGCGGTGCGCTGGACCATCACGGAAGGGACGTCGAACAACCTGGAATCGCGCGTGCTGCTGGAAGGCGAACAGGCCCGACTGGTGGTGGATGCGCGTGATGATGCCGGGAATTTCCTGAATGGGTTGGACCTCCAGGCCAGTATCGTCGATCCGTCCCTGCAAGCCAATCAACTGAAGCTGCGCCAGGTCGCACCGGGCCGCTATGAAGCGCTGTTCGATCCGGGTTCTGAAGGGGCCTACTTCCTGGGCATCAGTGGGCAGGGCACCCTCAACGGCAGCCCGCGCCAGCTTCGGCAGACAACCGGCTGGGTGCTGAGTTACTCGGCAGAATACGACGTGCAGGCGCGCGGGGCCAACGTGAATCTGCTCAACGAGATCGCGCAGATGACCAACGGGCGCGATATGCGCGACGATACGGCGCTGCCTTTTGTCCATAATCTGGTGGCGCGTAATGCCTTTACCCCTTTGTGGCCCTGGCTGCTGCTGACCGCGCTGCTGCTGCTGCCGGTAGATATTGCCCAGCGGCGGCTGATCATCACCCGCAGTGACCTGCGCCGCGCGCGCCTGGCATTGTTCGGCAACCGGGGGGCAGCAGTCGCGGAAGGACCCTCGGAACGGCTGTCCTCGCTGATTGGTGCCAAAGAACGTGGGCGGCAGCGCGCCGAAGAATCCGCCACCGCCACCGTAAGCGCGCTGCGGGCCAGCAGGGAGCGATCACGCGCCGGACGCGCACCCGGGCCTGAGACCATTCCGGCTGACCCGGACAGGCCGCATTATGAACCTTCGCACGCCTCCCAGACCAAGCCTGAAAGCGGTGCAAACGTCGCCGAGGAACTGCTGAAGAACCGCCGCAAACGCCAGCAGAATCGCCCCTGACCAGCTCCTGTCACCGAAGCGTGGCACCCCCCAGGTTGAGGGGTTCTTCCAATTCTTAAACAGATCTTCAGCCTTCAGCGCTCATCCGGGCTTATGCTTATAATAGAATCGACCGATAAGCCACGATCCGACAAGGATGAGGACGGATGAACGATCCACAGGCCCTGTTTCGAGAAGGGGTAATGGCCCTGCGTGAGCGCAAGGATGTGGCCGAGGGCCGGCGTCTGCTGGTCGAGGCCCTGCGCGCCGACCCGCGCAATGACATGGCCTGGGTCTGGCTGGCGCGAATCACCAACCGGCCCGACAAAAAGCTGGAATGCCTCGAACGGGCGCTGACCATTAACCCATCCAACCCACAGGCGCTGGAGATGCGGGCGAACCTGATTCTGCCAGACTCCAGCGCACCGGTTTCCGAAAATGTGGCTGCGGAAGCGGCTCCACCGCCAGCGCCCCAGGGACGAGTTGGAGAAGCGACCCTGCAGGGACAGAAGCGGGTCGCATTCCTGATGAAAAAGGCGGATCATTTCATCGAAGGGGGCGACCCCGAATCGGCCATCGAACAGTGGGTCAAGGTGCTGCAAATCCAGGTCGATCATGAAGAGGCGATGCGCAGTGCGGTCGGGTATCTGGCGCGCCTAAAATATATGGACGATGCCCGTGAACTCGTCATGCGCGCGATCGACGCGGGCACCCAGCATCCCTCCATTTATCTGACGGCCATCGACATTGCCCGGCGTGAGGGCCAGTACGGGGAGGCCGACGACCTGCGCGAACGGCTGGCGCATCTGCCAGAAGTCGATGACAAGGTAATCGCCACGATTGCGCAGAGTTT
>JAIOHO010000048.1 GCA_019912905.1 Anaerolineae bacterium | reverse complement strand
CTGTTCGGGACTCATGTAGGACGGCGTGCCGACGACATGAGTGGTGGTGATGCTGATGCCGCCGCGATTTTCGCCGAGCACGCGCGCGATGCCGAAGTCTGTCAGGTAGGCATCCCCATTATCGTCCATGAGGATATTGCTCGGTTTCAGGTCACGGTGCAGCACGCCTTTGACGTGGGCATAATCGAGCGCGGGTGCGATCTGCTCGATAATTTTCAGGGCCAGTTCGAATTCGAGCGCGCCGCGATTCAGCAGGTCATCCACCGACCCGGCAGGCATATAGCGCATGACGATGTACGGCTGGCCTTCAAATTCGCCGTAATCATGCACCGGGACGATGTTGCGATGTTCCAGCCGCGAAACAATCTCGACCTCGCGGTGAAAACGCTGCATATAGGTGTCGTCCTGCATCAACTGGCGCGGCAGCACTTTCAGGGCAACGATGCGCTGCATCGAAACCTGGCGGGCGCGGTAGACGGTCGCCATCCCGCCCTGCCCGATCACATTGAGAATTTCGTAACCACTGATCTGTGTGCCGCTCAGATCCTCTTGTGGTGCATCAGTCATGCGCTGGATTCCTATTGAACGCGCCCACTGTTCACCGCCATTATACTGGCAAGCGGTCCGGCAAAAAAGCGCGCCTCTGGATCAGTCTGGGCGGCTGTTAGGTTTTAAAGAGGTCGATCGGGTTAGATCGGGATGAGATCAGCCGCGTCAGGCAGCCGTAACCGAATGCACCCGCCAGCGGTAATTTCAGCAGATTATCAGAGAACAGCCCTGCTTATGGACAGCGATTCTCATCTGAGTCCTGAAAAATGTAAATAAACGCGTTTGCGTGAAGCTTAGCGCGCGTCATACCGTATAATGTCTGCAAGATGAGCGAACATCCAAGGAAATAATGAAGCTTCGGTCCTGGTTTTTCATCTTCATTTCAGGCAGCCTTCTTCTCCAATCCACGCCGCTTCGGTCTCAGGAAGCGACAGAGCCGGTTGAGATGACGGAAAGCGTCCTGCCGCCCACCACAGCAGCCGAAACGCCGCTGCCGGAGGTGGTGGACAGCCCATCTCTGCCGCCCGAATCCACTGCCGAAGTCGTGCTCACGGTGACACCGACGGCGACGGTCGGGGGCGTCGCGCTGCGCTTCCTCAGCGGGCAGGCTGTTTATCAGAACCGGCAGCCGGATAACAGCCAGATCGAAATTCAAATTCTCGACGACCAGCTCAACCTGCTCAGTGTGGCGGCCACAGATGCCAACGGCGTCTACGCGGTGGCGGTCCCGGCGGATGCGTTCTACTGGCTGGTGGCTGACGCGCCGCTGCATCGACGGGAAGTGCTGCCAGTCCAGCCTGGCGACGCCGTACCCGTGATCGTGATGGCGGGGGGCGATTTCAACCAGGATGGCTGCGTCGGTCCGTCCGACCTGATCGTACTGCTTCAGGCCCTGGATAGGCCAGACAGCCAGGCTGCCGATGTGACCGGCGACGGAATCACCGACGTCGCGGATCTGGCAATCGTCACCGGCAATTTTCAACCGGACTGCGAACCTGAGCCGGAAGCCACCGAGGAAGTCACCCCCGAAGTCACGCCGGAGGTCGAGCTGACCGCCGAGGTGACGCCGCAAGTCGAGGCGACCGACGAAGCCACCGCCGAAGTGACCCCCGAAATCGAGGTCACCGACGAAGCCACCGCGGAAGTCACCCCCGAGGCCACAGCCGAGGCAACGGCGGAAGTGGCCCCTGAAATCGAGACCACCGCCGAAGCGACCGCCGAACCGGAGGCGACCGAGGAAATGACCCCGGAAGCCGAATCGACCGTAGAATTGACGCCGGAAGTCGAACAAACGCTGGAAGCCGCACCACAGGTCACCGCAGAATCGACCGCGGAGGCCAGTGCGACCGAGGTGACGCCGGAAGTCGAGGCCACCCCCGAAGCGACCGCCGAAATTGCCGCGCCGCCGCTGCTTACGCCGACGGGCCTGCCGCCCGCTGAAGTGACCGAAGAGGTGCAGCCGACACCAGCGCCAACGGCCAGCGCGACGACACCACCAACCGCTACCCCAAGCGCAACCATGACAGCCAGCGCCACGGCCAGTCTGACACCGACCTTCACATCGACCCTGACCATCACACCGTCCGCAACGTGGACACTCACACCGACGCTCACAGCCACACCGGTCGAACCGACTGCCAGCGGCTGAGGGGCAAACAGAGGAAGGAATATGAATGATTATGTCGCACCGTAGATTGTCCCTGGGCATCCTGTTTGTTGCGCTGGCGCTGCTGTCCATCTCGCCAGTGCTGGCCGCCGCACGTCCGGCGATGACTATCCGGCCCATCTGGAGACCTGGCGAGCAGTTGACGACGCTGGCTTCGAGCAACGATTCCCGCTACGTCGATGTGCAGCTGCTGGCGACCGGCAACGTGCAGTTCTGGGCGGTCAATCTGGCCTGCTCGTTTTCACCGAACGTGCTGGAAAGTTACACCTTCGACAACGGCGGCGGGGGCACAAGCTCGGACCCTGGCGACGACGTGCCGATGGTGACCTGGGGGCCGGATTGGGAAGATGCAAGCAACGCCGGGCCGGATTTCCTGCCCGTCTCGACCAGCGGCAGCCAGGATTTTGATTATGATCCCGTAAAGGGGATCCTC
>JAIOHO010000506.1 GCA_019912905.1 Anaerolineae bacterium | reverse complement strand
TCCCTCAGCAAACCAGGGGATCGTGATGCCGCAGGGAACCTTCAACCCGTCGATCGTTTGCCATTCACGATAATCACCGAGAACATATCCCAAACCGGCTCGAATAATCATGTCTTCAGTCAAACCGCGTTCCTCTTCGAGATAACGCCAGGCACGCTTACCTTCCTTGCCCCAGAGCGCATCCATCGCCCGATGTGCGATCTTTTGAGCGGAAGCCTGCCAAGCATTAACCGGTGGTTCCGATAGCGGTTGTGACGTGGGTTGCTGCAAGAGACGAGGCTGAGCCGCCTGTGGTATATCGCCTGACGACAGCAGTTCACAAGCCTCCTGGAATGAGACGTGATGGTATTCCTGAAGCCAGGCAATGGCATCGCCGCCACGACTACACTTGCCGAAACAGCGCCAGTGATCTTCATAGACCACCAGTGAGAAGCCCCTCTCCTCGTTGTGAAGCGGGCATTTATAGGTACTGTAGCGACTGCTCTTGGACTTTGGCTTGCCAAGCGCCCGCTCAACCAGATCACGGCAGTCGACTTGCTCTTTGATACGTGTGACATCAATCATGTTGAACCTTACAATTCATGTACAGGTTTTGGCAGTCGTATTGCCATAATGCCATATGCCAGAACTTCTGACTTCTGACGTATCTACTGTCAAAACCACTCGATACAATGGCGGTGATACCGTGACAAGGTTGCAAAAAGATCGTGGTGAGCCTTTTCGCACGCTCACAGCGATAAGGCGAGACCATTTCAGCATAAGTCTCCTGTGTTTCGACACCACTTCTGCGGCTGAAATCCCAAAACCGCCAGTTTTGGCGTAGCCCCTGCTGCCGAAACATCTACTCTGCTTCAACAACGGCATAGCCTTTAGTTGGACGACCCCCATTGCCATTTCGCCGCTCGATTTCGTCAATAGCGCCGGATTCCACCAGCGCTTCCACCGCAGCGTAGGCTTCCTTGCGGTTCTTGATTCCGGTTCCGCGATGGATTTCGCGCTTGGTCGGCGGCTTTTCTTGCTGTGTGCGCAGGATGAAGTCCATGATTTTCTGCTCGTTTCTCACATCCTGGCTTACATTCAGCTCAGCTAGCAGACGATGGGCAGATGCGCGATATGCCTCGGTCAGTATCTGGGCGCGTGCCCAATGAGCCAGCGAGATACGCGGCGCACCCTTTGCGCCATCCTCTACCCAATCCATCAAGGTAAGGATCAACGAGAGCTTAATAGTTAATACAGGGAAACGGCCATAGTTCCCGCGCAGCCGCTCGTCCAACCCCTGGCGTGGATCGGTAAGTTCGTGCAACGCCTCGGAATACATATTGAAACGCTTCATCACCTCGGGTTCGATCAGGGCATCGATAGTTGGCAAATTCACTGGATCATCAGCGCTATAGAGGGCGTCCCATTCGGGAGGTGTGGGAA
>JAIOHO010000505.1 GCA_019912905.1 Anaerolineae bacterium | reverse complement strand
GCCTTCCTGCACCAGCACCTCGGTCACGGGCAGCGTGGACAGTTCAAAACCCAGAGTGACCTGTTGGGCGGGCGCAATCGAGCCGGTCGCGCTGACCGTCACATCGAGGCTGGAGACATCCACCAGCGTTTCATCCTGAATTAACGAGTTCTGCCCGGTTTCCTGCGCCGTAACGCCGTTGCTCGACAGGACGCCCTGAATGACGACGACTGCAATCGCCGCCAGTACAATGACAATGAGGATATTTCGAACTACGCGCATCGTGCCTAGCCTCCGAACAAGGAGAATGTACCGCCGGAAAGATCGAGGGCAATCACATCGCCGTCCTGCAAGCCGGATACCACTTCGCTGTTATCCTGCCCTTGCAGTCCCAGTTTCACTTCGACCTCTTCCAGGGTACCATCATCCTTATATACGTCGACAAATGCCTGATCGTTGCGCCGATCCAGCCGCACAAACAGGTTCGGAACAACCAGCACGTCATGACGCTCTTCCACCGCGACCGCGGCCTCGGCAGTCATCCCGTGCCGCACGCGAAGATCGCTGTCATCCAGGCGCACCTTGACATCATAGCTGACGATGCCGTTTTTATCGCGCCCCAGTAAGGCAATCTGATCGATGGTCCCCTGCAACCGCGTGTTGGGAAGCGCATCCAGCCGCACGCGCGCGGGCATGCCGGTCTGAATCTGACGAATATCGACTTCATCGACTTCTGCCCGTACATGCAGCGGCGAGATATTGGTCAGTTCGACGACCGGGACGCCAGGGCCAACCAGCGAACCTTCTTCGATGTAAACCCGCGACACGACCCCGTCAAACGGCGCGGTCAACCGCAGCCGATTATAGGCGGTCGATGCCTCATCCAGTTTCAATTCAGCCTGCCGGACAGCCAACTGCGCCCGGTCAATGTCGGCCTGCCGCGGACCGGCCTTCACACGCTCCAATTCGGCTTCTGCCTGAAGTGCGCGGGCATAGGCTGCTCCCACCTGACCTCGATTGGCCGTGCCGAGTGCTGCCAACTGGCGCTGCGCCAGATCGAGATTAAAGGACGTTTCGCCAACTCTCGCGTCCAGCAGCGCGTACTGTTCGTCCGCCTGGCCGCCCTGGGCTGTCGTCCGCTGCCGGACCGCCTCATCATAGGCCGCCTGCGCCTGATTAACGCGCAGTTGAGCCGCCTGCTGATCCTCGCTGGAGACCACGTTTTGCGCGCTTTGCACAGCGCCCCAGGCACTGCGCACATTCGCTTCGGCCACCTGAACATCTTTTTCATCTACGGGTTGCAGCAGATCCTGGAGCTGAAGGTTCGCCAGATCAAGCGCAACCTGCGCCTGCTCATAGCTGATGCGCTGGACATCATTGACCTGCTCGACCAGGATGTCCCCGGCCAGCACATAGTCGCCTTCTTCCGTCAGCACATCGCGGATGCGGCCCGGGGTGACCAGACTAAGCTGAAGGACCTCATTGGCCTCAATCGAGCCGATGGCGTTCACCACCACGGCGACATCACCCCGCTCGACGGTATGGAGCTGAATGTTCTCGCTCGCGACCGTGGCGGTCATCTGAGTTTGGCCCGCTCGCTGTGCGAACACGGCGATGGGCAGAATGAGGGTTACTAGGGTTAGAACAAGCAGAGATCGTCGTATGGACATGGTTGTTTGATTTGTTCTATTTGACTCAATCAATTATAATACGAAAGTAAATGGTTTTCCGTTGCAACCCTCAATTTTAGGGAGTTACTCATAATATCATCGCGCTTCATGTCTGGACCTGGAGCGCGACGCGGTGGTATGCGATTGCACACCGATCTCAAACCGGCTGGCGTAAGGAGTCTCAGGTATTATGCCTTCGAACATCGTCTCATCGAATATCCCTGATATTGTCATTGGTCGCCTGCCAATCTACCTGCGTGCCCTGACGCGGCTGGCTCAGGAAGGTCAGGATGTGACCTCCTCACATGAATTAGGCCAGCGCCTGGGAATCAGCTCGGCTCAGATTCGTAAGGATTTGTCGCATTTCGGCGGATTCGGCAAACAGGGAACCGGATACCAGATCGCCTACTTAATTGAGCAGCTCAAACAGGTCCTCAAGGTTAACCGCGAGTGGGACGTCGCCCTGGTTGGAGCGGGCGACCTAGGCCATGCAGTCGCGAATTATCGCGGCTTCTCCGACCGCGGATTTCGCATCGTCTGCGTGTTCGACAGCGATGCGGATAAAATCGGTCGGCAGATCGGCCAGCATGTGATCGAACCGTTCGATCATCTCAAGGCGACCATCACCGAGCGCAACATCCGGGTCGCAATGATCGCGGTGCCTGCTCAGAACGCCCAGGGCGTCGCCGACAAACTCATCGACGCCGGTGTCCGCGCCATCCTCAATTACGCGCCGATCAGCCTGAATGTACCCTCAGGAGTCTACGTCCAGTACATCGACCCCGTTGTCCACCTCCAGCGCATGACCTACTACCTCGACTGATGCCCTAGACCGCATGGAGGATGCGGCGCAGGATGGCTGGATCTTCCAACGCGCGGCCTGCCCCGGTAGCCACCGAAATCATCGCGTTATCCGCCCGGTACACGGGCACACCGGTCTCGCGGGTCAGATACTGGTCGATGCCGCGCAGCAGCGCTCCACCGCCGGTCAGCACGATTCCCCGGTCAATAATATCCGATGCCAGTTCTGGCGGGGTATTGCCCAGTACCGACTTGACGACCCCGGCAATCATCGCCAGCGGCTCAGTCAGGGCTTCGACGACCTCTCCGGTACTGACGGTCACCGTCCGCGGCAGACCGCTGACGTTATCGCGCCCCTGGATTTCCATCG
>JAIOHO010000504.1 GCA_019912905.1 Anaerolineae bacterium | reverse complement strand
GGTCAGGACCGGGACGGTCTTGCCCCAGGGGATGAACTTGAGCGCTGAGGTCACCTGATAGGTTTCCTCCATGCCCGTCCCCATCGGCCCGACGCCGATCATCACGACCACATCTCCCGCTTTGACCGGGTTGGGCGTGCGGCCTTTGATGGCTTCGATAGCGGCGCGTTCGGAGGTGAACACGCGCGCGGGACCGCGATGCCGGTACACATTGTCGGCATCGACTACGGACGCGTCGATGGAGGTTGCTTTAATCACGGAACCGTCTGGGGTGATGTTGCCGGTTGGGAAAACGACCGTACTGCTCAGGCCGTTCTGCCGGGCGCGGTCCACGTCCATGATGACCTGATCGGGATCGACCCGGTCATGGTCGCTCAGGCGCTGGCGCACCTGCTGACGGCGGGCGCTGGCCTGCCACCAATCCAGCACAGCTCCCAGCTTCTCACCGGATACGGTCATGACGTCGGTGTTCAGCAGACCCATGTCACGCAGGTGGAGCATGACCTCTGGGACGCCCCCCGCCATAAAGACCTGCACGGTCGGGTGATTTTTCGGGCCATTGGGCAGCGCATCCACCAGACGCGGCGTGCTGCGATTCACACGATTCCAGTCCTCGACGGTCGGCTGGCGCAGACCGGCGGCATGAGCAATGGCAGGGATATGCAGGAGCAGATTGGTCGAGCCGCCAAAAGCTGCGTGGACGAGCATGGCATTTTCCAGGGCCGCCGGGGTCAGCACCGCCGACAGCGGAATCTCCTCCGCGGTCAGGCGCAGCAGGGCCAGGGCGGACCGTCGCGCCATATCCAGCCAGATGGGTTCGCCGGAAGGGGAAAGGGCGCTGTGGGGCAGCGACAACCCCAGGCCCTCACCGACGACCTGCGCGGTGGCCGCCGTGCCCAGAAACTGGCAGCCGCCGCCTGGTGATCCGCACGCCTGGCAGCCCATCGTCGCGGCGTAATCCAGAGTGATCAGGTCGTGGGCAAAGCGCGCACCGATGGACTGGACGGTCCCGGCATCTTCGGCATCCACGGCGGGCAGGGTCACGCCGCCGGGGACGATGACTCCCGGCAGCTGATTCGACCCCGCGAGGGCCAGCAGCATGGCGGGCAGGCCCTTATCACAGGTGGCGACACCGAGGACACCGGCCCGCAGCGGCAGCGAGCGAATCAGACGGCGCAGGACGATGGCGGCGTCATTGCGGTAAGGCAGGCTGTCCATCATGCCGGTCGTGCCCTGCGAACGGCCATCGCACGGGTCGGTACAGTAGGCTGCGAAGGGCACACCGCCTTCGGCGCGGATCGTATCCGCTGCTTCGCGTACCAGCAGATTGACTTCCCAGTGGCCGGTATGGTAGCCGAGTGCCAGTGGGTGGCCGTCTTCGGCGCGCAGGCCGCCGTGTGTGCTGAGGATCAGGTACTGGGTGCGGCCCACTTCATCCGGGTTCCAGCCCATGCCGACACTCTGAGTCATGCCGAACAGGTTGCCGCTCGGCTCGTTCAGCAGCATGTCCTCCGTGATGGGCAGCGCTCCCGCCGGGCCAGCGCTGCGGGTGCGTGTCGTTTTGACGAACTGGTCGTCGCCGAGGATGGCGGTCATGGAGGGTATCGTGGTCGAAAGTATCATAGATTGGTCCTGAGCGATTGGTTTTTGAATAGCCTGCACCGGACTGTATAATAACGTACATGAGTTGCAGGGGGCAATCCATATGGGCGCGTTTGCAGGACAGGTTGCGGTGATCACCGGTGCCGGGATCGGAATCGGCTTTGAAATCGCGCGGCAGTTGGCTGGGCTGGGGGCAGCGGTCCTGCTGAACGATGTGAATCCGACCGTGGCCGAAAATGCCAGCCGTCAGATTGCAGCGGCAGGCGGCACGTGCCAGCCTTATGCCGGGGATGTCGCGGATGTGGCGACGATCCGCGCGATGGTGCAGCACGCGGTCGAGGCGTTCGGGCGGCTGGATATGGCGATTGCTAACGCTGGTCTGACCTATTACGGCAATTTTTTCGATTATGAACCGGAACATTTCGAGCGGGTGGTCAACCTGAACCTGCGCGGCTCCTATTTTCTGGCCCAGGCGGCGGCGCGGCAGATGCGGGCACAGGGCACCGGCGGTCGCATCCTGCTGATTTCGTCCGTGACCGGGCATCAGGCCGTCCCGTTTCTGTCCGCTTATGGGATGACCAAAGCGGCAGTAGAGATGATGGCGAAGAGCCTGGTGCCGGAATTGGCGAAGCTGGGGATTACCATCAATGCGGTCGCGCCGGGGGCGACGGTCACGCCGCGCAATTTGCACGATGACCCGGATTATGTCCCCAACTGGGCGCGGGTGGTCCCGACGCAGCGGGTCGCTTTACCAGAGGACATCGCCAATGCGGTCCTGTTCCTGCTGTCCCCGCAGTCACACCAGATTACCGGTCAGACGATTGTCGTGGATGGTGGCTGGACCGTGGTCAGCCCAACCCCTTCTCTGGATTTTGTGAACGATTCTTCTGATTAATTGCACAGAAAGCGCATTTTGATGAACACTCTCGTCCGTTTTTATCATCCTCAGGCCGGAGCCGAGGCTCGTGTGGGCCTGCTGGTCGAGGATACCGTGTACGATTTCAGCCGGGCCGTGCCTTCGCTCTCCTCGTGGCTGCGGCAGAGCGCGGGGCGCGTGGTTGCGGCCATTGCCGATCTGGAGAGTCTGGTGACGCAGGCGGAAGGGCGTTACGCGCTGGCGGATTTTGCCACCGCTCCCGCGGCGAACCAGCCGCATCTGCTTGCGCCGGTGGATGGGCAGGAAGTCTGGGCAGCGGGCGTGACCTATGAACGCAGCCGCGCAGCTCGGCAGGAAGAAGCGCAGGACGGCGGCGATGTCTATGCCCGGGTGTATTCCGCAGAACGCCCCGAACTGTTTTTCAAGGCGCAGGGCTGGCGCGTCGTGGCTCCGGGCGGTGAAGTGGGAATCCGGTCAGATGCCAGTTGGTCGGTGCCGGAGCCGGAGTTGGCGGTGGTCTTTAACCCCGATCTCGAAGTTGTCGGCTTCACCGTTGGCAATGATATGAGCAGCCGGGACATCGAAGGCGCGAATCCGCTGTACCTGCCGCAGGCCAAAGTGTATACGGCTTCCTGCGCGCTCGGGCCGGGCATCGTCCTGAACCCCACCCGCGATTGGCCGGACGCGGCGATCGGCATCACGATTGATCGCGGCGGCTCGACCATCTTTGAGGGGGATATCCATACCTCCCGGATCAAGCGGACGATTACTGAATTGAGCCGCTATATGGGGCACAGCTACAGCTTCCCGGATGGGGTTGTGCTGCTGACGGGTACAGGCGTTGTCCCGCAAGGCGATTTTACGCTGCATGCCGGGGATGTGGTGACCATTCGGATTGAAGGCATCGGTCAATTGAAGAACCGAGTAAAGGTTGTCTGAGTATGACGGGGAATGTTAATCTGTTTGAAAATCTGCCTTCGGGTGCGGTGCCGTTCGACGAGGTGGCGCTGCGGCTGCACCCCGCGGATCACGTCGGCATCGCCAAGCGTCCGCTGCAAGCGGGCATGACACTGGAAGGCGCGCATGGTCTGCGCCTGCCGGTCAAACAGTTCATCCCGGATGGGCATAAAATTGCCCTGGAGCCAATCCAATCCGGTGCGATTGTGCGGCGTTACGGCCAGATCATCGGGTTTGCGTCCCAGTCGATCGAACCCGGCGAGCATGTGCATACCCATAACCTGAGCGTGCAGGATTTCGCCCGCGACTATCAGTTTGGTGTGGATGTCGAGCCAGTGACTCTGGTGCCGCAGACTCAGCGCCGGACCTTTAGGGGCTACCGCCGAGCGGATGGACGCATCGGCACGCGCAATTATATCGGCGTGATTTCGACCGTGAACTGCTCGGCGCATACCGTCCGCGAGATTGCGCACGCTTTCACCCCGGAGCGGCTGGCGGGTTACCCCAACGTGGATGGGGTGATTGCGCTGGCGCATCTGTCTGGCTGTGCGGTGCAGATCGGTGGGGCAGATTACGTACTGCTCCAACGCTCGCTGGCAGGTATGGCCCAGCATGCCAACATCGGCGCGTATGTCATCGTTGGCCTGGGCTGCGAAGCCAACCAGATTGCCGATCTGGTCTCTAATTATCATCTGAATGGCGATGCTGCGCTGACTCCACCCAGTCTGACGATCCAGGGGGAAGGCGGTATCCGCAAGACGATTCAGGCCGGCATCGAAGCCGTCGAAGAACTGCTGCCGCTGGTCAATCAGGTGGAACGCACGCCGCAGCCAATCTCTGAACTGACGGTCGCGCTCCAGTGCGGCGGCAGCGACAGTTGGTCGGGTGTGACGGCCAACCCTCTGGTCGGCATGGTCTCGGATGAAATCGTGCGGCAGGGCGGCACGGTCGTTCTGGCGGAGACGCCCGAAATCTATGGCGCGGAACACATGCTCACCCGCCGGGCGGTCAGCCGCGAAGTCGGGGAAAGGCTGATCGCTAAGGTGCGCTGGTGGGAAGACCTGAGCGAGCGGCTGGGCATCGAAATCGACAACAACCCGTCGCCGGGCAATAAGCTGGGCGGCCTGACGACCATCTATGAAAAGTCTTTGGGCGCGGTGGCAAAGGGTGGGACGACCCCGCTGACCGGCGTCTACGAT
>JAIOHO010000503.1 GCA_019912905.1 Anaerolineae bacterium | reverse complement strand
TCGTGCCGCTGCTGCTGGTCGGGTTCGTCGTGCTGGTGGCCCTCACCAGCCAGCGCGCGCGAGTCCGGGTATGGCTCGAATGGCTGGCCGGGCGCATTTCAGTGCTTCACCGCCTGCAACTGACCGCCCGGGCGGACCAGTTTCTGGATGGTCTCGTGCCGCTGTCTCAACCGGCACTGCTGCTCCGGGCTTTGTTCTGGACCGCCGTCAGTTGGGGTTTTTCGCTGGCAGCCGGGTATATAGTGATGTTTGCTTTTTACGACCGCGCCGAGTGGTCGGTGACGGCGCTGTATATTGCGGCGGCGGCTTTCGCCATTGCCGTGCCTGCCGTGCCCGGCAACATCGGCACCTACGAATGGGCGATCATGCTGGCGGTCAGCGCGATGGGCCTGGGCAGCCCCACGGACCCGGCCAACGTCTCTTTTGGAGTGGTCGTCCATGCGCTCAACCTGCTGGTGTATGCGCTGATGGGCACTCTGGGGTTTATCTGGGAAGGAATCACGTTGGGCCAGCTCACGGCAAAAGTCGAGGAGCTGGATTACAAACCGACGTCATAAAATCGAACAGGTTATGATCGAGAACGGACACAATCCGAAATCCCTAAAAATCCTGATTGCGCTGCTGTATTATTTCCCGCATCGCACCGGTCTGACGATACACGTGCAGCGCGTCGCCGAAGAACTGGTGCGGCGCGGTCATGAGGTGACGGTGCTGACGGCGCGTTATCACATTTCACTGCCGCGGGATGAGACGATTCACAACGGCGTGCGCATCGTCCGGTTGTGGACTCCGCCGATCCCCATCAGCCGGGGCATGGTGATGCCCGCTTATCCCTGGGCAGCGCTCGGTCTGATGCAGATGCATGACGTGGTGTGGGTGAATACGCCCATGCTGGAAACGGCGCTGCTTGCCAGCCTGTCGCAGCTCACCGGGCGCAAAATCGTCGCCACGCATCATGGCGACCTGATTCTGCCGCAGGGTGCGGTCAATACATTTATCGTCGATACCATGTTCGCCATGTTCAGGTTTATGGCCCGGCGTGCCGCTCGCCTGATCGCCTACAGCCAGGATTATGCCGATTATTCCTATTATCTCAGGCCGTTTATGGACAAGGTGACGGTCATCCACCCGCCCATCGAGATGCCGCTGCCGGACCCGCAGCATGCCGAGGAATGGCATGCGGAATGGTCGCGGGATGGCGGCCCGGTCATCGGCTTTTCAGGCCGGTTCGTGCAGGAAAAACGACCAGACCTACTGATCCGGGCGCTGGAAGTCGTCAACCAGACTTATCCGAACGCGCGGGTGGTGTTCGCCGGGGAATATGACATCAAGTACGAAGATTTCTGGGAGCGCAACCAGGACCTGGTGCAGCAGTACCGCGATCAACTGGTGTTTCTGGGGTTGATGACCGAGCCGCAGGACATGGCCGATTTTTACGCAGCCTGCGATGTGCTGGCGCTGACCAGCGATTCGGAATGTTTCGCGCTGGTGCAGGTCGAGGCGATGTTGAGCGGGACCCCGGTGGTCATGACGGATGTTCCCGGCGGGCGGGTGCCTGTGACCAAGACGGGCATGGGTGCGCTGGCAAAGGCCGGGGACTGGCGCTCGATTGGCGAAGCGCTGGTCGAGGTGCTGAATCATCGGGACCAGTACGTCAAGCCGCGCGCAGAGATCGAGAGGCATTTCTCGTTTCAGGACACCGTGGACCGCTATGAGGAAATCTTCCGTGCCCACGCCCAACGATAGCACCCGTGTCGATCCGCTTCGCATCGCGCACATGACGCGCAATGAGGCGGATATGGCTTTCAAGAAGCGTGTGCAGACGATTTTCGAGTGGATCGACCCGCAGGGTGACTCGCTGATCCTCGATATGCCCTGTGGACGCGGCTTTTACCTGAACATGTTCCGCTACGTGAGCGACTGCCAATTGATCGGCGCGGACCTCGACTGGGAGGTGATGCAGAAGGCGCAGCGCAACGTCGGTCACCTGCCCGATCTGATGCTCAATCATGCCAGCATCTACGCGCTGCCGTACCCGGAGGATACCTTCGACGGCGTGATTTTGTCGGAAGTGCTGGAACATCTCGACGACGATGTGGCCGGCCTGCGCGAAGCCTACCGCGTGCTCAAGCCGGGCGGTGTGGCGGCCATCACCGTGCCCAATGCCAATTACCCCTTCTGGTGGGACCCGATCAACAAGACGCTGGAATCGGTATTCAGGACTCACATTGGCAGTGGACCGCTGGCGGGTATCTGGGCCAATCACGTGCGGCTGTACACCCTCGATCAACTGGAGGCCAGTGTCCGCGCGGCAGGGTTTGCTATTGACGAAACCCGCGCCTTTACGCATGATTCCTTTCCGTTTATCCATAATATAGTCTATGGGTTGGGGAAACCCCTGCTCGAATCCGGCGTCATGCCGCAGGCGCTGGCGAATGCCGCCGACCGGACGACCTTTGACCAGAATAATGGCAGTTTGTGGAACCCGATTAACCTGGGACTCAACGTGTTGAATTATTTCGACCGCAATAACGTGATCAACGAACCGCCGGGCCGCTCGACCGTCAACCTGGCGATTAAAGCTCGTAAGCCGGAAGCCTGATGTCTGATTCTGAAACATCCCTTCCTGTAGACGAGGCAGGCAGCGACGGCGCACCTGCCGGTGCCGAAACCCGCTTTGAAGATCTGACTCTGGCGGAGATGTTCGGTCAACTGCTGCGTGCCCCAAGGATGACCTGGCAGGCGCTGCGGGCAGTGGTGACGACGCCGCGCCGAGCGCCGCTGCGGGCGGTGGCTGCGCCGACGATGCGTCCGGCTCCTGTCAGCGCGGAATATGACCCGCGCGTTCGACGTGTACCGAGGGCCAATTCACGCGCGATGCGAGTGTTCATGCTGCGCATCGTCGCCTTTCTGGTGGCGTGGTGGGGCTGCGGCATCCTGGCGAATACGCCCCGGCGGACCGAAACGACCGCGCTCGATGCGGGTGCGCCGTTTTTGATCCTGGGTTTTGTCATCTGGCTGGCAGCCGAATGGTATGGCGACTGGCCGCGAATCCGGGAATGGTGGGCGCGGCGCGGGCAGCCTCAGTCCCTTGCGGAAAAATCGGTCAGGGCGGATACCCCCGACGAAATGGCCTCTCAGGAAAAGGCATGGACCGGTGTGCATCCTCGTCGTGTGCTGGCGGGCCTTACGGGACTGTTCCTCAGCCTGATCGCGTGGCGCTTCACGGCCAATAATCAGTTCACGTTTATCGGCTTCTGGTCGTGGATGGTCAGCATTATCCTGTGGGTCATCGCCCTGGCTCCCGATCGCGATGGGCCGCTGCGCTGGGTGCGCGGCATGTGGATACGGGTGCGGCACATTCACTGGCGCAGCGGGACGGTGCTGGCGCTGGCAGCGATCATGCTGCTCGGAGTGGCCTTCCGCCTGTCCGATCTCCAGAACGTGCCGCCGGAGATGACCAGCGATCACGTGGAAAAGATCCTCGATTCCTATCACGTGCTCCAGGGGCAGTACAACGTCTTTTTCGCCAACAACGGCGGGCGCGAACCGGCCCAGATGTACGCGATGGCGCTGTTCGCCCAGCTTCCCGGCCTCGGCTTCAATCACGTGACGCTCAAGCTGCTGTCGGCGGTCGAAGGCCTGATCGCCATCCTGCTGCTGTACTGGATGGGGCGGGAGGTGGTCGGTGAGGAAAACCGGCGTCTGGGGAATCTGGTCGGCCTCACCCTGGCGGCGCTGGTGGCGGCCAGCTACTGGCATACCATGCTCAGCCGCCTGGGGCTGCGCATTATTCTGACGACGCTGGTGACGGCGGCGCTGCTGGTGTTCCTGGCTCGGGCCATGCGTCACAACCGGCGGGCGGACTTCATCAAAGCCGGTCTGGTGCTCGGATTCGGGCTGTATACCTACCAGGCTGTGCGCATGCTGCCGGTGGTGATCGTCGTGGGCGTGGTTATGGCCTTTTTGTTCCGGGCGCGGGGCCTGCGGGCACACGGACGCACCATCCTGAATCTGATCGTGCTGGTGCTGATCGCCTTCGTCGTGTTTGTGCCCATGTTCGGCTATTGGCTGCAATACCCGGATGATTTCTGGCGGCGCACCCAGGGTCGTTTGCTGGGGGATGACATCATCCAGACGACAGACGAGCAGGGGAATACGGTCGAACGTCATGCAACCCTGGTCGAACGCTGGGATGCCTTCCAGCAGAATCTGCCGATTCTGACGAACAATATCCGCACCGCGCTGCTGATGTTCAACTGGAAGGGGGATGTCGCCTGGATCAACGGCGCGCCCAATGAGCCGACGATGGATTCGTTTTCCGGGGCACTGCTGATCGTCGGGCTGGCGGCGTGGCTGGCGCGCATGCTGCGGCGGCGCGATGTGTTTGACTGGCTGGTGCCGCTGGCGCTGGTGATCATGCTGATGCCGTCGGCGCTGTCAATCGCCTACCCGGTGGAAAATCCAAGTCACACCCGGACGAGCGGCGCGCTGCCGGAGGCGTATCTGATTGCGGCGCTCCCGCTGGCGCTGCTGGCGCAGTCCCTGGTCGAACTGGTACCAGGGCGGCGCGGGGTGATCGCTGCGACCGGGCTGGCGGTGGTGGTCGTGCTCGGATCGTATACGCAGAATACCCGCACCTACTTTGTGGGTCACGATGAAGCCTATCTGGATTCGTCATTCCCCTACAGTGAGGCCGGGCGCGTGCTGCGCGGTTTCGCGGAGAGTGACGGCAGCTATGGGAATGCCTTCATGGTGGGCTTCCCGCACTGGTGGGATCACCGGGCGCTGGGCATCGACTCGGGGCGACCCGACTGGCCGAACGGCATCGTGTCGATGGACAACCTGCGGGATTTCCTGCTGACGGCCTATCAGAAAACCGATGAGTTCCGGCTCGACCCGGACAAGGACCTGCTGTTCTTCCTGGCGGCGGAAGATGAGGATACCCTGGCTCGGCTGGAACTTCAGTTCCCGAATGGCCGCGTGACCCTGCGGCAGAGTTATCAGGTCGATGATCAGTACGGGCTGTATCGCGTCCCGGCACTGGGGGAAGCGGGTTTTCTAGAATGGGCGGCGATCGGGGCGTCCGGTTAGCGCCTGGGCCGCCACATAGGAACGGCCCCGACAAATTCGCAATGGGACGCTGTTGAGGATGTGCGGGCTTTGGTGTGTACAATAGCGGACTTGTGGCCTGATGGATTAGCACTTTATGACTGAACTGAGTTATTCGGCGGAGCGACCGGTTGGACGGGTGGCCCAGGCCAGCCTGACCCGCAGCGACGTGCTGGTGGGCGTGCTGCTGGTGCTGGTGATGCTGCTCGGCGGTTATTTCCGTTTCGTCGGCCAGAACTGGGACGATTTCACGCATCTGCATCCTGACGAACGTTTTCTGACGGATGTGGCTTCGTCGCTGGGTGGTCCCTTGCGCCCGACGGTGTCCGGCACGGCGGAACAGCAGGCGCAGCTCGACCGCTGTCTGGCACGTTACCCGGATACCGGCGGAATCGGCGGCTATTTCGACGCCGAGTGCTCGACCCTCAATCCCCACAACGTCGGCAAGGGCCTGTACGTCTATGGCACGCTGCCGCTGTTTATGGCGCGCGCGGCGGGCGACGCGATGGTCCAACTGACCGGTGACACCTCGCTGAACACCTATAACGGCGTGCATCTGATGTGGCGCGGGCTTTCGGCGCTGGCTGAGATGACGGCGATTCTGATCCTTTTTTTCATCGGCCTGGAACTGCACAATCGCTGGGTCGGTTTGCTGGCGGCGGCGCTGTATGCCGGTGCGGTCTTCTCGATTCAACTGGCGCACTTTGCGACCGCCGACGCCATCACCAACTTTTTTGTGGTGCTGGGCATCCTGTTTGCCGTCCGGGTGCAGATGCGTGGACACTTGTTGGATTATGCCTGGTTCGGGCTGGCTTTCGGGGCGGCGCTGGCGAGCCGGGTCAACATCGCGCCGCTGTTTGGCCTGGTGATGCTGGCGGCGCTGGTGCGCGGTCTGCCGGGCTGGAAACGGAACTGGCCGCGGGTGAGCGCTGGCGGATCGTATGGCGGACCGGGCTGGGGCTGATGCTGGCGGCAGGGCTGGCGGCCCTGGTCTTTCGCCTCGGCAATCCCTACGCCTTCACGGGACCGGGATTTTTCGGCCTGACTCCCAATGGACGCTGGCTGGCGGACATCCGGCAGGCGCAGTATCTGGTCAGCGGGCAGGCGGAGATGCCCCCCAACTGGCAGTGGGTAGGCCGCACGCCGTATCTGTTCGCACTGAACAATATGGTCCTGTGGGGCATGGGTCTCGCGTTTGGCCTGACCGGGCTGGTGGGATGGGTCTGGTCCGGCTGGCGGCTGCTGCGCGGTCGGTCCGGCGCGCTGCGCAATGTGCTGCCGTTTGTCTGGTTTCTGGTCTATTTCGGCTGGCTGGGGCGCAACTGGGTAGCGACCATGCGCTACTTCCTGCCGCTGTATCCCGTGCTGGCGCTGCTGGCCGCCTGGGTGTTGTGGGAGGTGCTGCGGCGCACTCAGCGGCGTCCCTTCCGGCGCATCCTGGCAGGAGGGCTGAACGTCGGCGTGGTCGGCTTTACGCTGCTGTGGGCGGGCATGTTCACCAATATTTACCGCCACCAGCTGACGCGTGTGCAGGCCAGTGAGTGGTTCTGGGAGCAGGCTTCCGGCGATTTTTCGATGCGAATCGAAGGAGCCAGCCCGGAGACTCCGTTGATCAATATCCCCATTGCCAACGGCATCGGCAGCAGCAATGACATCCTTTCGCAGTCCTCGACTCATTACCAGGGGCAGGTGTTCGAATTTCCGTTTATCGCACCGGCCAGCGGCACGGTGACGACGGTACATGCGCCGCATCTGGGCGACCTGAGCGATGACCCGGAACCGGAGACCGGGCGCGTGGCGCTCAGCGCCGGGGATACCAATGTGGTGCTGGCCGAAACGACCCTGACGACGAATCTGTCGCGCGACAATCATTCACTGGGCGATGCCTACGACATCACCCTCAACGAAGCCGTGCCGGTGACGAAAGGGGAGCGCTATACCTTCCGCTTTGAGGTGATCGAAGGCGGGCCGGTGGTCAGCGGCGGCTCGGTGGTGTCGCACGAAGGGGGTTGGGACGACCCGATCCCGTATACCGTCTGCACGCTGCCCCAGGGCGTCACGCTGGCGGACGATCCGCCGCCGGGCCTGCTGGATGCCAATCATTGCAATGGGCATACGGCCTGGGCGAGCCTGATTGTGGGCTATGATATGGGGCTGGCGATCGAGGACGAACCGGCCAAGCGCGAGCTGCTGCTCAAGGCGTTGAACGACAGCGATTACCTGACCATCAGCAGCAACCGCTTCTACGACTCGGAGAGCCGCATCCCGGCGCGCTGGCCGATGACGAACGCCTATTATCGCAAACTGTTCGCGGGCGAACTCGGCTACGAACTGGCCGCGGTGTTTCAGGAAACGTTCGAACTGGGGCCGCTGCGCGTGTCGGATCAGTACCTGCCGACGTACAGCAGCCCGGCCTGGCTGAACGAGTTCGAGGCGGAAGAAGCCTTCCACGTTTACGATCATCCGGTGGTGTTCGTCTTTCGAAAATCGGCGGACTATGACGCGCAGGCGGTCGAGGATTTCTTCAATGCCATCCCCCTCAATCGATCCGGCGCGGTGGGGACTGAAACCGTCGAAAACTGCCCGTCGATTTTTGCCCAGTTGGGCGGTGGCGGCTGTGATACTGCGCTGATCGACACCTTTACGCTGTCGGCTTTGCAGGCCAGCGACGCGCCGACACGACTGATGCTCACCCCGGAACGCGAGGCCATTCAGCAGACCAACGGAAGCTGGTTCGAGCGCTTCGACCGGGGCAGCGTCATCAACACGCAGCCGGTGGTCACCGTGGCCGCCTGGTGGCTGGCAATCATGGCATTCGGCTGGATCGCCTGGCCGCTGGTGTTCACGCTGTTTCCGGGGCTGGCCGATCGTGGGTTCGCGGTGGCGAAGCTGGCGGGTCTGGTCGTGGTGGCCTGGGCGACATGGATGGCGGCCAGCGCACAGATCGCGCTGTGGTCGCAGGGGGGCATTCTGCTGGCGATGGGGCTGTTGGTGCTCATCAGCCTGGGAGCTGCCGTGCGAAATCGGGCGGCCTTCTCCCAGTATATTCGGACCTACTGGCGGCGGCTGGCAGTCATCGAACTGATCACGCTGCTGGCCTTCCTCGGCTTTCTGGCTGTGCGCCTGACCAACCCCGATCTGTGGCATCCGTCGTTTGGCGGCGAAAAGCCGATGGACTTCGCCTATTTTAACGGCGTACTGCGCAGCACCATTTTCCCGGCCATCGACCCCTGGTACGCGGGCGGTTATCTGAATTATTACTACTATGGCTATGTGATCGTCGGGGTGCCGGTGCTGCTGCTCAAGCTGGTGCCGTCGATTGCCTACAACCTGATTCTGCCGACGCTGTTCGCATTGACCGGCATCGGCGCGTTTGCAGTGGCGTTCAACGTGGTGCAT
>JAIOHO010000502.1 GCA_019912905.1 Anaerolineae bacterium | reverse complement strand
TCGCCTTCATCAACCAGAATGACCGGGATGGCGTCGGGGATGTCCGCACACCCCAGCCAGCAACCAATATTGAAACCGTCTATTTCGGCTCGCCCACCACGCCGGGCGTGCGCACCCCGATCTTGCAGTTGAGTGCCTCCACCGACGACCAGGTGTATATCGCCCCCCAGGGGAACGCCATCGCCTATTTTCAGGATGACCCGCTTGGGAGCGCGACCGGCCTGTATATTCTGGACGTAGCGGTCGGAATCAGCGGGCGGGTGCTGCCTATTTCGTCTCTGGTGCAGCGCGGTTTCGTCAACGAGCCGGACTGGACTGCGGATGGTTCGCAAATTGCCATGGCGCTGGAAACTGGCTACTCGCTCGATATTTTTGCCATCTCGGGCGATGGATCCGAATTCCGCAATCTGACCCACAGCGGGGCCTATGAGGTCTGGCCTTCGTGGTCGCCCGATGGACGCTATCTGCTGTTCGTGTCCGACCGGACGCAGTGTCCAAGCTGGATACCCGGCGATCCTGATGCCTGTGTCGAAGGGGTCGATGCGCCGCCGAACGGAGGCAATCCTTATGTGCTCGACCTGCGCTCGGACGAAGTACGCCAGTTGTCGGATCAATGGCTGACCGAGCCGCCGCGCTGGATCAACTCACGGCAGATTGCCTTCTCCAGCGGCGAACCAGCCCTCGGCGACCCTGAACATACCCTCTGGATTGCCGATGTCGTCAGTGGTCAGGAGCGCGCTGTTCGCCTGGCAGGTGGGCCTCCGGCTCAGATTAATCTGCTGGAAGCCTGGGCACCCAATGGCAGCGCCGTGGTTTTTCAGGATGCGTCTGGCACCGGGAATCCCATCATCCTGATGGGTGCGTCAGGCCAACTCATTGGCCGCAGCGACGACCTGAATTTTCCGCGATTTGGCATGTCCGCCGCATGGTCACCTGACAGCAACCGACTGGCTATTGGCGGGGTCGGCGGCAACTGTCCTTTTGGAACGCGCGTCTATGATCGCAGCCTTACCCCGATTGCGCAGGGCAATCCGCCGCCCAGCATGTGCGACCCGGTCTTCTCACCGGACAGCCTGCTCCTGGCCTTTACCGGTGTCAACCCGCGCATTGATGGCCGGGTGGATGTCTACGTCGCCAACAACAATGGCTTCGGGGCAGTCAATCTGACGGGTGACCTGCGCGGCCAGATCAAATTGATGGGATGGGTCGGTGGGCAGTAAAGGTCTTCCGCGCAGTTTCGTGACGCAGGCACATGGGATTGATCCCGGCCTGCGACCACAGCTTGCACAGAAAGCCAGCTTCCTGTTACTGGCGGGGGATATTGCGGTGATTAGCTGGCCGCCTGCTCGATCAGGCCGTTGGTTTCCATTTCGTCGAGCAGATCCACAATGTGCCGCTCGGCAGCTTCTGGTTCAAGATCGAATTGTTCGACCACCGCGTCGCGCATCTCCAGGAGGGTGATCGGTCGGCGCATCAGGCTCCAAACCATCGCCGCGAGTGCATCCAGATTGTAGTAACGCTGGCGCGCGGCGTCGAAAAGGATAATACCGGCGTCGCTGCTGGAAGTAATCGGCATTGTAGTCATGTGTGCGTCTTTCAGTCCATATTCTCCTGATTGTTTCAGATTCATCATAGCATGATAACCTTACAAAATTCTGAATCTATTTCTACCACATTCTAAGCTAGAGTCTTGTTAAGATTCGCTAAGAAGCCGGAGAAGTTGTGTTAAGAATAGCCGCTCGGTGCTTAAAACGGTATAGTTACACGTGTTCTGAACCCTAGTTTTCACCAACTCAGAGGGAAACTTATGTCTCAACTTGCAGATCGCATCGCGGTCGTCACCGGGGCCAGCCGAGGCATCGGACGCGGGATTGCCCTGGAATTGGCGAAGCGAGGCGCAACCGTACTGGTCAATTATCATGCCAGCGCTGACGCTGCCAATGCAGTCGTGGAACAGATTCAGGCCGGCGGCGGCACCGCCCTGGCAGTTCAGGCCGATGTCAGCACAGAAGATGGAGCCAACGCCCTCATCAAAGCGGCAGGGGATGCTTACGGCAAAATCGACATCCTGGTCAATAACGCCGGGACGACGCGCGACAACGTGATCATGATGATGAAACCCGAAGATTTCGACGCGGTAATTCAATCCAATCTGCGCAGCGCCTGGCTGTGTTCCAAAGCTGCCGCCCGGTCGATGATGCGTAAACGCTCTGGTCGCATCATCAATATCACCAGCATCAGCGGGCTGCGCGGGCAGGCCGGACAGACCAACTACAGCGCCAGCAAAGCGGGGATTGTAGGACTCACCAAGGCATTAGCGAAAGAAATTGGGCCGCGCGGAATCACGGTCAACGCGGTGGCACCCGGTTTTGTGCTGACGGACCTGACCCGTGATCTCCCCCAGGAACTGGTCGATCAGATGCTGCCGCTGATTCCGCTGGGGAAGTGGGCAACTGTCGAAGATGTCGCCTATGCGGTCGCTTTCCTGGCATCGGATGAAGCGGCTATGATTACCGGCGAAGTCCTGACCGTCGATGGCGGCATGTCCGCCTGAGTATAGCAAATGAGACCGCAGCCATGAGCAACATTTTCGCCAAAATCGTCGCCGGAAAAGCGCCCGCCGACATCGTCTATCAGGATAAACAGGTGAC
>JAIOHO010000501.1 GCA_019912905.1 Anaerolineae bacterium | reverse complement strand
TTCTGGATCAGGGCATCCACATCGAGCGCGTGCGCATCCAGACCACACTCGACGGCACCGTCCACATGCAGTTTCAGGTGGTGAACGTTACCGGCCAGCCGTTCCGGGGCAGCCTGAACCTGGGCATCGCCGCTGAAAATCATGACGGCCCCGGCGCAAGCCACGTGCAGCCGGTCCAACTGCCCGCGGGAAAATCTCAGTTGGACGTCTCGCTGACCATCCCGGAGCCGCGCCTGTGGTGGCCGTGGGATCAGGGCCAGCCGCATCTCTACTGCCTGACCGCCCGCATCGACGATGCCGATGGGCAGCCCCTGAGCGAGTTGGCGGAAACGTTCGGCGTGCGCACCGTGCGCCTGGAACGCACCCCTGAGCGTTTCACTTACTGGATCAACGAGCGGCCCGTATTCGTGCGCGGCACCTCGTATATGCCCGGTCTGTACCTGGCGCAGTCCAGCCGCGAGTCGCTGGCTCAGGATGTGCAGCAGGCCCGCGCCGCTCACCTCAACCTGCTGCGGGCGCACGTCCACGTCTCGCCGCCGGAGTTCTACGACCTGTGCGACCGCGAAGGGATGCTGGTCTGGCAGGATTTCGAACTGAACTGGATGCACGACCCCTCGCCCGAATTTGAGGCCCGCGCCCTGCGCTTGCAGCGCGACATGATCGACCTGCTGGGCAATCATCCCTCGGTCATCACCTGGGCCTGCCACAACGAGCCGACCATGATCTTCACCCAGCGCCGCAACCTCGAAGACCGCCCCGACCTGGCGCTGTACGCCGACGCCCAGGAGCATGATGCCACCCGACCGGTGTTCATCTGCTCCGGCCAGATGGAAGCCGACTGGCAGCGCGCCGGCGATTCGCATTCCTACTTCGGGGCCATCTGGTCACGGCGTTTCACCGATGTTTACCGCCATCGCCCCCGCCTGAGCACGGAATTCGGCTTCGAGACGCCTGCCGCCGTCGAAACGCTGCGCACGGTCCCACAGGTCTGGGCGCGCACCGCCCATCTCGCCGGGCAGATTGAGGCCTTGTGGGACTATCAGGCGCAGCTCATCCAGTATCACGTCGAGCATTTCCGGCGGCTGCGGGCGGACACCTGCGCGGGCTACGTGCATTTCTGGTTTGCCGACCTCGTCCCCCAGATCGGCCCCGGCGTGCTGGATTCACAGCGCTGTCCAAAAGGGGGTTACGAAGCGCTGCGGCGCGCCTCTCAGCCGCTGCTCCCAGCCCTCGAACACACCGGCCAGCGCCCGTGCGCGTGGTGGATTTTCAACGACACGCCGCAGGCTTACCCCGGCGCAGCCCTGCACTGGCGCGTTTATGACGCGGCGGACCGGCTGCTGCTGGAGGACACGTGCCCGGCAGACATCGCCGCCAACGGGTCACAGCGCCTCGGCACGGTTCACTGGTCACTGACGGCGGCTCAATGTGCGCGTATCGACCTCGAACTTTGCAGCGGCACGGGTGAAACCCTGGCGTCGAACACCTACGACCGCCCCTTTCAGCCGTACCTGCGCCCGCGCGGGTATCCCTGGAAATTCGACCCTGACCTGGGCATGAAAGTCTTCGACCGGCCCGGCGCGCCCAGTCTGACCGATCGCGGGGCGCACCCGGCAGTGAAGCTGGTCCCACTGACGCTGCGCGAGTGGTTCATCGAGTGGGTGCTGCGGCAGCAGTTCCCAACGGCGCTGCTCTCGGCTGCCGCCCGCGTCATCGACCGGCTGTGATCATCACCCCAGCGCCGCCTGGACGCGCTCCGGGGTGAACGGAAGCTGACGCAGCCGCACACCCAACGCGTCAAACACGGCGTTGGCGATGGCCGCCGGAGTCGGACTTTGAGTTGCTTCGCCGCTGCCCAGGAACGGCAGGCCGGGCCGGTGGAGGATCACCGTTTCGATCACCGGGGCATTCGGGAAGCGCAGAATCGGGTAGGTATCCCAATCGCGGCTGGTGATGCCGTCTGCATCGAACGTGACCTGCTCATACAGTGTCCAACTGGCCGCCTGCACCAGACCGCCCTCCAGTTGATTGCTCAGGCCGTCCGGGTTGACGACCTGTCCGGCGTCGGCGGCGATCACGGCGCGCTCCAGGTGAATCGCGCCGCTCTCCCGGTCCACCCGCAGGTCGATGACGACTGCCGCATACGTCTGGCGATTCTTGTAACGGGCCAGTGCGATACCCCGTCCCCGTCCGTTGTTCGCCGGACGCGAACCGGGCTGCCAACCCGCTTTCCGGGCGGCGGCTTCGAGTACGGCGCGGGCGCGCGGGTCCTCCAGATGGCGCAGGCGGAATTCGACCGGGTCGATCCCGGCGGCCTGAGCCAGCTCATCCATAAATGACTCGATGGCGAACACGTTGGCAAAGGCCCCCAGGCTGCGCAGGGCCGAAACGCGCAGCGGGTTGTCTGTCGCAAAGTGTGCCACCACGCGCGGCTGCGGGAAGTGATACAGCGGGGTCGCGTTGCGGTAATCGCCAAACTCCGTGCCTGTGCCGGGCCGGGGCACATTCGGCGGGAGCGGTTCAGCCAGGTGCCCCGCCGCCAGCAGGTCCGACCCCGCCGTGCCCGCTCGCGGCCGGATCGAATGTGTATAACTCCAGACGTCATGATTCCAGTCGCTGATCTGGCCGTCGGCATCCAGGCTGGCCTGCATCGTCATCGCCATCGCCGTGCCATACGGTTCCCAGCCGTGTTCGTCGGCCCGCGTCCACTTGAGCAGCACCGGGCGACCCGGCACCGCGCGTGCGATCAGGGCCGCATCCAGCGCGGCATCGTCGGCCCCATTGTGCCCGTAACAGCCTGCCCCCTCGACGTGCCTGACGCGAATGGCGGCGGGATCGACCTTCAGCACCCAGGCCAGTGCCGCCCGCAGCGCAAAGACTCCCTGCGAGTGCGACCAGACAGTCACCTGACCATCCTGCCACTGCGCCGCTGCCGCCGAGGGACCCAGCGCGCCGTGCATGGTATAAGGCCGCTCATAGGTCGCCGTCAGCGTCTGCGCCGCTGCTGCCGGAGCCTGTACGGGCGGAATCGGATCATCCACCGGGGTGCCCTGCACGATGCGCGCCGACTGCACCGGCTGCTGACGCAACTGGTCGTGGATGGATTCCTGCACGGGCAGCGCGGCCCCCGGTTCCCAGGTGGCGAGGGTGTGCAGGATTTCCGCCGCCCGAATAGCCTGATCCTCGCGTTCGGCGACGACCGCCAGAAAACTGCCATCGCGCAGCACATCGACGACACCGGGCAGTTGGCGCACCGGGTCGATTTCCACTGCCGTCAGCCGGGCATGATAATTCGGCGGGCGCACCACACGGGCATGCAGCATCCCGGGCAGATCGAGGTCGTGGACGTAGCTGGCCCCGCCGGTCACCTTCGCCAGCAGATCGACGCGCTGGGCCGCCTGTCCGATCAGGTGATAGGCGCTGGCCGGTTTGGGCGGGACTATGCCGCTGACCGGCTGGCCGAAACGCCTGCCCCCCATCAGCGCCCAGTAGGTCGTCTGCCGCCCGGTCGCGGGATCGGTGATGGTGCCGTCCTCGACGGTGAGCTGTGCGGCTGGGGTCCGCGCTTCGAGCTGCTCGAAGGCCAGCGCCAGCAGCAGGTGCCGGGCTTCCGCCGCGGCATAGCGCATGGCGTTGCCGGTGGTCTCGACCGACATACTCCCGGCGGTGGTGCCTTCGTCCGGTGACGCGCCTGTATCGGCGGTCTGGACATGAATGCGGTCCAGCGCCACATCCAGTTCTTCCGCCGCGATCTGCGCCACCGCCGTTTTGATGCCCTGCCCCAGTTCGACCTTGCCGGTGAACGCGGTCACCGTGCCATCGGTATGAACACGAATCCAGGCGTCGAGGTCGGGCGTCTTGTGCAGCGACGAAGGAAGTTCCGCCGCCGGGAGATCGACATCGACCGGTTCCGCCTCGCGCAGGTCGTAGATCGGTTCCCAGGCGGGCCGTCCGATGCGCAGCTTGATCGCCCGGCGAATGCGGTCATAGGTCCCACAGCGGCACAGATTGCCCTCCAGCGCAGTACGAATCTCGTCGTCGGAGGGATAGCGCACCCGGTTGAGCAGGCCCTGCGCGGCGATGATCATCCCGGCGGTGCAGTAGCCGCACTGGGCGGCCTGTTCTTCCAGAAAGGCTTCCTGCAAGGGATGCAGTGCATCGGCAGTCCCCAGACCCTCGACGGTGACGATGGGCAGCCCCTGAACCTGCTGCACCGGCAGCTTGCACGAGGGCACATCCACGCCATCGACCAGCACCGCGCAGGCCCGGCACTGTTCCTCGCCGCAGCCGAGTTTAGGTCCCTTCAGCCCCAGGTCGTTGCGCAGGACGTGCAGCAGCGGCGTCTCCGGGTCCACATTGATCCGGTGCTCCTGGCCGTTGACATTCAGTGTGATCGCTTCCGGCATGGTTCGCTTCCTCCGTAGTGAGTCGCTGCCGAGTCTAGCGTATTTTCTGAGCGGATTCGAGCAAGGAACTGTCAGAAATTACAGAGCCTTACGTAATGTTTCAGAATAATTGTGGTTTACTTAAGGCAGGTGAAAAAATGCACATGCACTTTGTGGGGAAACAAGAATGAATACCAGACTGTTCAAGCTCATCCTGATCATCGTGATGGGTCTATCTGTTCTCATACTGAGTATTGGAATGAATGCTCAGGACAACGAGCCTATCCTCATTGGTCACCTGACCTATCATACGGGACCCTTCGCCGATGTGGGGCCGTGGTTCGATGGAGTGACCGAGTTTACCGCTGCAATCATCAACGAAGATCCGCCTTTGGGCAGAGAGTTGATGGTCCTCAATGAAGATATCGGCACCATCGGTGAAGCACGGGCGGCAAGAAAGCTCGTCGAATTTGAGGGTGTCCAGGTCCTGTTAAACCCGGCCCACGGATACGGGTATTATCGTGACTGGATCCTGGGTTACATTGCTGAAAACGACCGCCCTAGCATGCCCTCTGTGCACGGCGGCGCGATTGATCGTCAAATAGGCGGAACCGCGGCGGAACCGTTGTTCCGCGGCTCACCGATGGACTCCGCCCAGAGCGTTGCTGCGATCCTCCAGGCACAGAAGTCCGGCGCCAAAACCATCATGATTATTGCAGCAGACATCGAATGCCACC
>JAIOHO010000500.1 GCA_019912905.1 Anaerolineae bacterium | reverse complement strand
GTTATGGAATGGCCGTTTGCCTGACGCGGAAGAACTGGAGACGCTGCGCAAAAGTATCGCGGAAAGTGCCGTGCTGCCCGTGGGCCTGCTGACGCTCATGAGCCAGTACCCGACGGATGCGGACCCGATGGCTGTGCTGGAAGCGGCGGTAGCGTCACTGGCGTTTTATGACCCGGATGCGAAAGACCCGTCGATCGAGGCGGCGCGGCGCAAAGCGGTGCGGCTGACCGGCCAGATCACATCCATCTGCGCGGCCTGGAACCGCCTGCGCAAAGGCCTGAAGCCGTTCGCCCCGCGTGCAGATCTCACGCTGGCGCAGAATTTTATGTATATGCTCACGGGCGAGGCCCCGGACCAGACGGCCAGCGATGCGGTCAACGTGTATCTGGTTCTGCTGGCGGAGCACGGTATGAACGCCAGCACCTTCACCGCGCGCGTCATTACCGGCACCAATTCGGATATTCACAGCGCGGTCGTCGGCGCGATTGGGGCGCTCAAAGGCCCCTCTCACGGTGGAGCCAATGCCGCCGCGATGCAGATGTTCCTCGACATTGGCGATCCCGACAGGGTGGCGGATTGGTTCCAGCGCGAAGTCAAGCAGGGCAAGCGCCGCATCATGGGCATCGGGCACCGCGTCTATAAAGCGCTCGACCCGCGTGCGGCGGTCCTCAAGCAGCATGCCGAAGCGCTGGCGAAAAGCTCAGGCAATAGCCAGTGGTTCGACATTGCCGACCGGTTGGAAAAGGCAGCGCTGGCCGATGACTTTTTCATCGAGCGTAAGCTGTACCCGAATGTCGATTACTACAGCGCTATTCTGCTTTACACCATCGACCTCGATGTGGACATGTTTCCGCCGCTGTTTGCCATGAGCCGCATCGCCGGCTGGTCAGCGCACATTCTGGAGCAGATGGCCGATAACCGGCTCATTCGCCCGCGTGCCAATTATACGGGGCCGCAGAATCTGGTCTGGGTGCCGCTCAACGAGCGCTGAGCGACCTGGCCCGCTGTACCGGTTCGCAACTTCCACGCGCTTCCCACGTATAATCAAGCAGATACTGATGTCACGAGGGAAGCGCGTATGATTCCGCTTGGCACGTACAACAATCCTACCCGGCGCAGGCCGTACCTGACTTATGGCCTGATGCTGATTAATGTCCTCGTGTTCCTGTGGGAAACCAGCCTGCCGCCTGCCGAACTGTCCCAGGCGTTTTACCAGTTGTCGATTGTGCCCTGCCAGTTCATCCACAGCTTCGCACCCGCCCAGGTGGTCGATTTCTTCCGGGGGATGTTCCTCCACGCCGATTTCTGGCATCTGATCGGCAACATGGTCTTTTTATGGATTTTTGCCACCAATGTCGAAGATTTCTTTGGCCGCCGCTGGTTCCTCATCCTGTACTTTGCCGGTGGGTTGGTGGCCGCGCTGGTGCATACCATCCTGTATCATTACGTCTGCCTGCCGCTGATCGGCGCGAGCGGGGCGATTTCCGCGGTCCTCGGGGCCTACATCGTGCTTTATCCGGGCACGCGTGTGCGCGTAGGCTTCCCCTTTTTCCGCTTCTTCATGCTGCCGCTGACTCTGCCTGCCTATCTGGTGCTGGGCCTGTGGTTCATCATCCAGGTGTTTAACGGTACGGCGGCGCTGAATTCGACCAGCGGCGGTGTGGCTTTTTTCGCCCATATCGGGGGATTCGTCTTCGGCCTGGCGCTGGCCTTCTTCTATACGATGGTCAGGGGCGCGCCCGAAACGACGATCTACCCGGATTAAGTCCCCACTGCACCGGTCGATGGCGCGGCATCTCGCGGCTGGAAACAGGGCTGTGAAGCGGCATAATGATTTACTCACCGGATTCCATAGCGGCTGTTTAAGGAATGGTTGGGGCGTGCGAAAAGCCTGCTCACCTGTGCTATACTAGCGGCATGGTACAGAATCTCCAACCTCGACACCGACCTTCGTCGTCCGACATGATCCTGTCCGGTCAGAACGCTGCCGCGACGTTTAATTTTCTGCTGGCGCTGCCCGGTCGCACCAGCAGCCCGCATACACAGCGGGCCTATTTCCGCTGGGTGGACACGTACCTCGTCGATGTCGCCGGGTTAAAGCCGACTCAGGGAGATCAGCGTATTCACCGGATGAGTGCGCTGTCGGTCCGCATCCTCTACGATCACCTCAGCGCCGCGCAGCTCAGGGCCTGGTTGGGCATTCTGGCCGGACGCGGGCACGGCAAACAGGGCATCGACCAGGCGCGGGCGGCCATCGTCACCCTGACACAACTGCTGGTGGAAGCCGGTTGGCTTGACGATTACATCGCCGCGATGGTGTCCAATGTGCGCCCGCCCAAAGCCGCCGAGGGGCAGCGCCCGGGCCGCTGGCTGGCAAAAGATGAGATTCGCCTGTTGATGCTGGCCGGACGGCAGATTGCCACCTCTCAAAATCAGGAACTGCGCAATCATGTGGTGCTGACGATGCTGTGCACGATGGCCCTGCGCCGCGACGAACTTGCCAGCGCCCGTTGGGGCGACCTGATGACCCAGAACGACCGCCCGATCATGCGCGTGCATGGCAAAGGCCGCCGCACCGCCATGATCGACATCCCGCGCCCGGTCTTACAGGCGCTGGACCACTGGCGGCGGGTGGCCGCACCCGGCGAACTGCGCCCACCGGCTTATTCTGCGCTGGTACGCCGCTTGTGGAAAGGCGGGCGGGTCAGCCGTTTTGGTCTGACGCCGGATGGCATCTGGCTGATTATCGACCAGGCTTCGGCCCACGCGGGTCTGGGACATGTCGCGCCGCACGACCTGCGCCGGTCGGTCGCCGGGGCGCTTCAGGAATCCGGCGTGACCATCGACAAAATCAGCCGCCTGCTGCGTCACCGCAACGTCGCCATTACCGAGCGCTATCTCAGCCGCCTGCCGATGCGCAACGAAGGCGGCATCCTCATGAGCGATCTGCTGGGCCTGGAAGACGACGACGACCAGATGCTCTGGGATGAACAGGTCTAGCTGCTGATGTAGGGGACGAAAATCAGAACCAGATTGACGACGATCTGGCAGATCCAGGCGGCGGCCAGGCCGTTGCGCCGCCGCACGTAGCTGTAGGTCATGTTCATCATCAGGAAAGCGAGCGCAATCACCGCAGCGATGGCCGGGAAAGTGCCGACGTTGAGCAGCGGGAAGAAGAGCAGCGTGGACCACAGGCTGCTCATCAGGCCGACCATCCAGACGGCGCGCTCATGCTGCAATACCCCCCGGAAGAACAGCGTTTCCGCCAGCGGCATCACAAACACCAGATAGGCCAGCAGCGTGCCCCAGGACATGTCTCGGAACAGCAGATTGACAGTGGTGGTCAGAGTGCTGCCGCCCACCGCCAGCAGCGGAGTCGCCACGATGAGCGCAAAGGCGATGCCCCAGGCCAGATTCTCCGGGGTTTCCTCCTGGAAACGGATCGTTTTGCCGAACAACCAGGCCAGCACCCCGAAGCCGGCAGGCACCATCCATACGACCGTATAACGCAGGTCGCGCTGGTCCGGCGGCAGCGCCGTCAGGCCGACTGCCAGCGCCAGCACAATCAGATAGCCGAACGTCGGGTCGCTGCTGGCCGCCCGATAATCCAGGGAGCGGCTGGAGTCGGTGAAGTCGCCGGTGTCGTCGATGCCTTCACCGGATTCATCATAGAAGTCTTCGTAATCCTCGTACTCCGGCAGCGTGTCATCCGGCACACTCATGGCAGCAAGGTCCTCATGGCATCAATCACCTGATTGACATGATCACGGGTAATCCAGTAGTGAGTCACCAGGCGAACCTGCGTGCGCCCGTTGGAATAGCCCCCTATGACAATGTTATAGTCTCTTTTCAACCGTGTCACCAGTTCTTCGATACTGATCGGCAGCTCGTCAGCAAAGGTGAACAGGACCATGTTGGTGCACACGCGCGTCGGGTCGATGTGGATATAGGGGATGGTCGCCAGCCCCTCCGCCAGCGCACAGGCATTGGCATGATCTTCACCCAGGCGCTGAGTCATCTCGCGCAGGGCGATTAAACCTGCTGCCGCCAGGATGCCCGCCTGTCGCAGCCCACCACCCAGCGATTTGCGGGTGCGTCGTGCCTCGGCGATAAATTCATGACTGCCCACCAAGACAGAACCGACCGGTGCGCACAGCCCTTTCGACAGGCAGAACGAGAGACTATCTGCCGGGGCTGCCAGATCCCTGGCCGGAACGTGAAGGGCCGCGGCTGCATTAAAAATACGCGCGCCGTCGATGTGCAGCTTAAGGCCGTGTTCGCGCGCGATGTCGCCAACCTGGGCCGTATACTCCGCCGTCAGGGGCATGCCGCCGGTCGAACCCTGGGTGTTTTCCAGACAGATCAACCGGGTGCGTGGGAAATGTTCGTTTTCCGAGCGGATGGCGGCGCGAATGTCGCCCAGGTCCAGCGTACCGTCCGGCTGCACCGGGATGGTAAAGGGCTGGACTCCGCCGTAGGCCGCCGCACTGCCGACCTCGGAACGGAAGATATGGGCCTGATTGCCCAGAATCATCTCGTGTCCCCGCCCACAGTGAGTCAGCACCGCCGTGAGATTGCCCATTGTGCCGCTGGTGACGAACAATCCGGCTTCCTTGCCGAGCATGGCGGCGGCTTCCGCCTCCAGCTGATTGATGGTCGGATCTTCCCCGTAGACGTCATCGCCGACCGGGGCGTTTGCCATCGCTTCGCGCATCGCCGGGGTCGGCCAGGTCACCGTATCGCTGCGCAGATCAATCGTGTCCATGGGTGGTCATTCCTTGCTATGGGATCATCACTCTGCAAAGGGTAGTCACATTCGCTCCCGATGGCAAGGGGTTCCTGGCAAACTGCGCTAAAATAGAAGAGGGAGATAAAACATCATGACAACCGTCACATTTGAACATGTCACCAAGCGATTTCATCAATCTATTGAGGGAATGAGCCGGGCCATCACTGCCGTCGATGACGTGACTCTGAAGCTGATTTCCGGCGACGTGCTGGCGATCCTCGGTCCGTCCGGCTGTGGCAAATCGACCTTCCTGCG
>JAIOHO010000499.1 GCA_019912905.1 Anaerolineae bacterium | reverse complement strand
CTGCTGGGGTCGTGCGTGTGGGGCGACGACCTGAACGCCGATGGCTACGACGACGCCATCGTCAGCGCGGGCCTGTGGCGGGCGTCCAGCGGGGTGGGCGGCCTGTCGTTCGGCGGTGCGGATGGCCCCGGCAACACCCGCTACAACAGCGGCGAGACGTTTGTCGTCTTCGGCGGACCAGACCTGCGCGGCCAGATGGTGGATCTGGCAACCCGGATCGACGAAATGGGCCGCCCGGTCGATGCCAGCGTGACGGTCGTCTATGGTGCGGACGCCAACGACCTTCTCGGCGAGGAAATCGCGGTGGGCGACATGGACGGGGACGGACGCAATGACCTCATCCTGGGGACTCTGGTCGGCGATGGCGCGGCGAACAACCTGGATGAAGCCGGGGAAGCCTGGATCATCTATAGCCACGAACCGTTTTCCGGGCAGATGTTCGACCTGGCCGCGCCGGACCCGGAACGGACGATCGTCATCTATCCCGATCAGGCCGACAGCAAGGCCGGGGATACGCTGCGCGTGGGCGACCTGGACGGCGATGGCTATGCCGACCTGTTCTACGGCGCACCGGATTACGACTCGGTCGGCTATGATGGGCAGCTTCGTCCCAACACCGGGCTGCTGGCGGTCATTTTCGGGCGGGCGGGTCTGCTGCCGAATGCCGATGGACGCATCCTGCTGTTCGATCCGCCGGAGGGCCTGCGCGTGAAGTTCATCATCGGCCCGGACCCCAACGACATGATGCCTTACGCCCTGGCGATTGATGACGTCGATGGCGACGGCGTGCTCGACATTGCCCCCAATGCGATGGGCGGCGACGGCGTGCGCAACGACCAGATCAATGCCGGGGAAATCTTCGTGCTCAGCGGCGTGGAATTCCTCTCCGCCGAGCATGTGTACCAGCCTGAAGCGGCGGTCACGGAGGAGGTTACACCGACCCCGGAACCGGTCGAACGCGCCCCGGCGACCCCGCTGCCAGATGCCACCGCGCCAGCCTCCACCGGGGCCGATCTGGAACGCGGCCAGCGCGATTTTGAGGAGACCTGCGCGGGCTGTCATGGCTTCCAGGGCGAGGGCGTGGCCGGGCTGGGCCTGCCGCTGGTGACCTCGCCGCTGGTGATGTACGCCTCCGACCTGGAGCTGCTGATCTTCCTGCGGGTAGGCCGTCCGGCGGATCACCCGGATAACACGCTGGGGGTGTCGATGCCGCCCAGCGGCGGGCGACCGGATTGGAATAACGACGAGATGAAGGATGTCATCGCCTATGTGCGCCAACTGCGCGATCAGCATGGACAGCAGGAATCGACGGGCGAATCGGGAGACGGATCGTGAATTCGACGCCGCTGCGTGAGTCGAGCGGGCCGGAACAGGACCGCGCCCGGATGCGGCACGTGATGAACGACCTGATCCTGCACCTGCATCCGCCGCGGGTTAATGCGCGCGCGCTGCGTTTTAGCTATACCTTCGGGCTGGGCGGTGCGGCAGTGCTGCTGCTGCTCGTGCAGGTGATCACCGGCGCGCTGCTGATGTTCGCCTACCGGCCCACGCCCGCCGAGGCCTACCTGAGCATCGTCACGCTGGAGACCCAGGTCTGGTTCGGCCAGTTGATCCGCAACCTGCATCACTGGAGCGCGAACCTGCTGCTGGTGGTCGTTGTGCTGCACCTGCTGCGCGTATTTTACACGGCGGCTTTCCGCGGGTCGCGCCGCCTGAACTGGGAACTGGGGCTGGGGATGCTGGGGCTGACGATGGCAGCCAATTTCACCGGCTACCTGCTCCCCTGGGATCAGCTTTCCTACTGGGCGGTGACGGTCGGCACCAGCCTGCTTAGTTATATTCCGCTGATCGGCGAAGGTATCCGGCGCTTGCTGCTGGGTGGGCCGGAAGTGGGTGCCGCGACCCTGAGCAACTTTTATACGCTGCACGTGATGGCGCTTCCGCTGGGATTTCTGATCGTAGGCATGTATCACCTGTGGCGGGTGCGCAAGGATAAGTTTTCGACTCCGCGCCGGGTCGATGAACCCGCTGCGCCGCCGCTCCAGATGGTCACGACTCTGCCGCATCTGGTCAGCCGCGAAGTCGTGTTCGCGTTGCTGCTGCTGGCGCTGCTGCTGGCCTGGGCCACCGGGATGGATGCGCCGCTGCTGCAAGCCGCCGACCCGAATCACCCGCCGGACCCGGCCAGAGCCGCCTGGTACTTCGCCGGGGTGCAGGAGCTGCTGTTTCATTTTCATCCCACCTTCGGCGCGTTCGTGATTCCGGCGCTGGTCATCGGCGCGCTGATCGCCCTGCCATACCTGCGCGATGATCAGGACTGCACCGGCATCTGGTTCCGGTCGCAGCGCGGTCGAGGACTGGTGCTGGTCAGCCTGCTGCTCGGCGCGGGTGCGGCGGTCGGGCTGGTCTGGTTCAGCCGCCGCGGTGATCCTTTCGATCAACTGGCTTTCCTGCCAGAGTTCATTCGCAACGGCCTGCTGCCGGTGGGCGCCGCCCTGCTGGTGCTTTGGGCTTACCGGGGTGTGCTGAGGCGATTCAGTATTTCGCCCGGCGAGGTGCGCATGGCCCTGTTTACCCTCCTGTGGGCCGTGTTTCTGGTCCTGACGGTGGTCGGCGCGCTGCTGCGGGGGCCGGGCATGATGCTCATGGTTCCGGGGGCAGCCTCGCCATGACGTCGGAATCCACGTCCATGCCCCGGCGGGATTTTCTGGGCGCGGCTTGGGCCGGGCTGGGTCTGCTGGCGGCGCTGGGTACGGGCTACGTCGGCCTGCGCTATCTGACCTCGCAGACGGCGGCGGGTGAGTTCGGCAGTGTCATCGCCGCCGGGGTGATCGAGGATTTTCCGCCCGGCACGGTGACGGCCTTCCCCAATGGGAAATTTTATCTGGCTCGCGGCGCGGATGGCGGTTTCCTGGCGCTCTATCAGAAATGTACGCATCTGGCCTGCGTGGTGCTGTGGCACGAAACCGACGGCCAATTCTACTGCCCATGTCATGGCTCGCGTTTTCTGGCGGATGGCACGGTGCTCAATCGCCCGGCATTCCGAGCGCTAACTCGCTTCCCGGTGACCTTTGACGGCGATTCGGTGTCGGTCGATACCGGAACCCCCATCGAGCAGGACACGGTCGCCGCTGAGGACATCGCCTATCCCGCCGGCGCGTCGGAGTCGGCCTCGTGACGCGCGGCCTCCAGTGGATCGGTTTTTGGGCGACGGCGCTCATCGTGGCACTGATCGGCGTGAACATCCTGCGCGAACCGGCCCGGCAGCAGCAGGCCCTGACCGACTATCAGGCGGCGGCGGTCGCCGGCGGCACGGACCTGTACGCGCTGAACTGCGCGCGCTGTCATGGCGCGGCAGGCGAAGGGCTGGGGGTGTATCGCGCCCTGAATCAGCCGTTTATTGCGCAGAAAGACGCGCAGGAGCTGCGAACGATCATCCAGTACGGGCGTTATGCTACGGAGATGGCCGCCTTTGGCCTGGATGATGGCGGCTCCCTGACCACCATGCAGATTCGTAATCTGGTGACGCTGCTGCAACAGGGCGATTGGGCGGTTGTGCAGGCGCGGGTCGAGGCATTGGGAATGGCCCCCACCGAAGCGGATCTTCTCGCGGCGGAACAAGCCGCACAGACGGTGGCCCTGGCACCGCAGGCGGTCGATGTCGGACGTTTAGCGGCGGCGCAAACGCTGTTCGGGCAGCAGTGTTCGGAATGTCATGGCGAACAGGGCCAGGGCACAGCCGATGCACCCCAGGTGAACAATGCCTACGTGCGCGGCATGTCCAGCGCCCAGCTTGCCGAGATCGTCGGGCTGGGGGTGCGCAATACGAAAATGGAAGGCTTCAGCGGGCGGCTGGAGGACGTGGCGCTGGCCGACCTGATTGCGCTCCTCCAGAACTGGACGCTGCTCGACGGTCAGGGTGCGGCAGGGGGCAGTGCGATTGCCACCGAAGCCGAAATCGCCAGCGTGACCGAAAGCGGGCAGCAGTTGTTCGAGATGTGGTGTGCGGTCTGTCACGGCGTTCGCGGAGAAGGCGGCGCGATTGCACCGTCTTTGAATGATATTCCGCATCTGCCCGCCGACTTCATCGCCAGCCGGGTGCGCAGCGGCCAGAATGCTATGCCGCCGTTTGGCGAGTCCGACCTCGCCAACGGGCAACTGGCGGTGATAATCGACTATGCCCAGGCCAACATCATCGGGCGCGGGCTGCCGGTCTATACTTCCAGTGAACTGGCGCAGGGACAGGCGCTCTACGACCAGTCCTGTGCGGAATGTCATGGGGAGTCAGGGGAAGGCGTGGCTGATTTAGGGCCGCGGGTCAATACCCTGCCGCCGATGCGGGCCGTCGAGATCATCAATTTCACCCGCGTCGGCTCGCTGCTCACGCCTGCCATTCCTGCCAGCCTCGTCTCCGATCAGGACCTGCGCCTGATCGTGGCGTATATCCACGACCTGAGCCGCTAGCCGGGGCGGAGGCTCAGTGGGGGAGCGGAACCAACAGACCGGCAGGCGACTCTGCGCCCGCGCCAGCGGTTGGCTCCGCTCCCCGACATGTTTTCGATCCCTTTGGTGCGGCAGTCGAGTTAGTCTGCCACCGCCAGCGCCTGATCCAGGTCGGCGAGGATGTCGTCGATGTTTTCGATGCCCACACAAATGCGGATCATATCCGACGTCACCCCTGCGCCTTCCAACTCAGCCTCATTCAACTGCCGGTGAGTCGTCGAAGCCGGGTGCGCCGCCAGCGATTTGGCATCGCCAATGTTGACCAGCCGCTTAAACAGCTTCAGGGCGTCGTAGAATTTCACGCCAGCCTCGAAGCCGCCCTTGATGCCGAATGTCATCAGCGCTGACGGTTTCCCATTGGTGTACTTCTGCGCCAGTTCGTAATACGGCGAATCCGGCAGACCGGCGAAACTGATCCAGGCGACCTTGCTGTGATCCTTAAGGTGATGGGCGACCGCCAGCGCGTTGTCGCAGTGCCGTTCCATCCGCAGCGGCAGCGTTTCGATCCCCTGAAGAATCAGGAAGGCATTAAACGGACTCAGCGCGGCACCCATATTGCGCAGGGGTACGGTCCGGGCGCGGGCGATGTAGGCCGCCGGTCCCATCGCTTCCGTATAAACCACGCCATGATAGGAGGCTTCCGGCTGATTCAGCATGGGGAAACGATCGGCGTGTTCGGCCCACGGGAATTTGCCGGAGTCCACGATCACGCCGCCGATGGAATTGCCATGCCCGCCCATATACTTGGTCAGCGAATGCACCACGATGTCCGCGCCGTACTGGAACGGTTTGATCAGCACGGGGGTTGGCACGGTGTTATCGACGATCACCGGTACGCCATGCTGGTGGGCCATGACACAGATGGCTTCCAGGTCGGGGATATTGCCCGCCGGGTTGCCAATCGACTCGCAGAACACCGCCGAGGTTTTGTCATCGATCAGGGCTTCCAGACTTGCCGGGCTGTCATCTTTTGCAAAACGCACGTCGATGCCGAGGCGCGGGAGCATGTGCGCAAACAGGGTATAAGTGCCGCCATAAAGTAAGGGAACCGAGACGATATTATGACCGGCTTCGGCGATATTCAGGATCGAATAACTGACGGCGGCGCTGCCGGCACTGAGTGCCAGTGCGCCGACACCACCCTCTAAAGCCGCGACGCGCTGTTCCAGCACATCGTTGGTCGGGTTCATGATGCGCGTATAGATATTTCCCGGCACCGCCAGGTTAAACAGGTCCGCGCCGTGTTGGGCATTATCAAACTCATAGGCCACCGTCTGGTAAATCGGCACGGCCACGGACTTGGTGGTGGGGTCCGTCTGATAACCGGCATGAATGGCAATCGTCTCGTCTTTCATCGTACCATCTCTCCTCTATGATGCAGAAATATACTTATGCAGGCGTGCCATCCCCGGCACCCCTGCGCGCTGCCGATTTTGGGGGCATGTCTTATAACAATCCCAGCGGATTTTCCGGGTCCACACCGGGCATAAACAGCTTATCGCGATCCACATGGGTCAGGCGGTACACGAGGCCCAGCCAGTTGTTGAAGATCGCCTTGCCGGTATCGTTCCAGGTGTTATCCAGAAATGGGAGAATCGCCTCTTCGGGAAACTCCGGGATCGGATCACCGGCCTGTTTTGCCTTTTCCGCCGCCGTAATATAGGCATCCCCGATGGCCCGAGCCTGCGGCGAAAGGTAATTTTCGGGGTAGGGGGGCTGCTCGCGCTCGTCGTTCAGATAACGGATGATTTCCCGCTTGTATTCCTTGAGCAGGCTGTTGGTGTGATATTCGGGATGGCCTTGCAGGTAAATACTGCGGAACTGGTCGGGACTCACCGCCATGTGGACACCCGCCTGAGGGCTGTCAATGAGGATCGTCAGCCCGGCGCGTTCAAACTGGTCGCGGGTGATGGTGTTGTAGCGGGAATGCGGGACATCAAAACGGGTATTGATGTCGCGGAGCAGCGGATGCGCTGGTTTGGCGATGCGATGCGCATACACCCCCCACTGCTTCTGAGGCAGGAGCTGGCGGTCGATTTTGTACATATACTTCATCAACGAGTGTGTTGCCAGGCAGGAACACAACACGGAGGTGACGCGTTCGGAGGCCCATTCCATGACCTTGGTCAGCGGCCCCCAGAACGGTTCCAATTCCAGGCGGGGGTTGGAAACATTCGCACCGGTGATGATCAGGGCGTCAAGCCCCTCGTCCTGGAGCTGCTCGAAGGTCGTGTAGTATTCCTCGATGTACGACTGCGTTTCCGGGCTGCGGGGAAGGCCGGGCACGGAAAACGGGTGCACGTAGATCTGCGCAATCTGATTCGAGTTCCCGATCAGCTTCATAAACTGCTGTTCGGTCACTTGCAGCGCGGCATCCGGCATCATATTCAGCAGGCCGATATGCAGCTCACGGATGTCCTGTTTGAGCGCATGATTCAGGCTCAGGACTTCCTGGCCGGATTCACGCAGTCGTTCAAAGGTTGGTAGCTGGATGTGTTCAACCAGAGGCATGGAGGCCGCCACTTATTCCGATATGGATTGCCCAAAATCAAATGATGCAGCGCGTAGTATAAAACCGAAACGGGGTAGGATACAAGTGAAAGGATGCGCCTCGCGGGGGGATCACATCAAAACAGAACCCGTCTTCAAGCTGGCTCTTACTGATCTCCGGCACCCCTGCGACTCATCCGGTTATAGGATCGGCACGTCCTGCCGAACCAAACAGCGCCATCTTTTCGGCGACTACCGCCTGCATCGCATGCTGCGCCTGCTGCATGAGGGGGACGAGATCGACCGACGGCGAAGTCACGAGGGCTGTTTTTAAGGTGTCCAGATAAGCCTGGCGGACTTCGGTATTCACGTTGAATTTGCGCACGCCGCAGCGGATCGCCTGCCGGATCAGCGCATCATCCAGCCCGGATGCGCCGTGCAGCACCAGCGGAATGGCGACGGCCCGGTCGATCGCGGCCAGCCGGTCAAAATCCAGGCGCGGCGGCTGGCGATAGACGCCGTGCACATTGCCGATGCATACTGCCAGCAGGTCGATATTCGTTTGCTGCACGAAGGCGGCGGCCTGGTCGGGGTCCGTCATGCGCGCTTCGTAGTCGGCCACGCTGAGACCATCTTCCGTGCCGCTGATCCGCCCAAGTTCCGCTTCCACACTGGCCCCCATCGTCGCGGCCAGGGCTGTGACCTGGCGGATATAGGCCAGGTTGTCGGCATAGGGCAAATGCGAACCATCGGCCATTACCGAGGGGATGCCCATTTCGAGGGCCACCTGAATGTCGGCCAGTTCGGTGCTGTGGTCGAGGTGCACGGCAGCCGGAACCGAAGCCTCCTGCGCGGCGCTCAGACACAAGGCCACCAGCGGCCTGCCGCCATGCCGCAGCGCCGCCGGATGAATTTGCAGGATGACCGGGCTGCGAGTCGCCTCGGCAGCGGCCACCACCGCGCGGACACCCTCCAGATTGTAGATATTAAATCCACCGAGGGCGCAGCCGTCGCGGTCGGCGGCCCGGATCAGATCAGCCGTGTTTACGAGGGTCATTGCAGCTTCTCCACGACCTGGGCCAGGGCATTGGCTTCGCCGACGTTGCCGGGGAAAACCACGTAAGCCATTCCCGGCTGGCGCGATTCGGCCCCCAGTTTCCACACCGGCACGCCGGGTAAGATTTGCCCCATGACCAGCGCCCGGCGGACATCGAGCGCCCGGGTTGCCAGATCGCTGGACGTGATGCCGCCTTTGGCGACGAGAAAGCGCGGCGTCGTGTGCAGGCCACGAACCACGGCGACCAGGCCCGCCGAGACGCGGTTACCGATTTTGAGGCTGCTGGCGGCGTCGCTGCCCGTGACCAGTTCCCGGCTGGTGTAGACGACTACGTTTGTGTTACGGCGGAGATGTTCGTCCACCGCGCCGATGACCCGCTCGACCTCGGCCTGATAGCTATCCTCCGCCAGCAGGCGGCTGACCTGAACCTCAACCGCGACGATGCCCGGCTGATCGAGCAGGTGCTTCAACTGCTGCGAGGATTTGGGCACATAAGACCCCACCACCACGAGGCCGCCGCCTGTCCCGGTGAGATTCAGATCGGCGGCAGTCAGCAGCGGACGCAGGGCGATGCCTGCGCGCGCGGCGGCAAATGAGGCTGCGGTGCGATACAGAAACTGCTTGCCGCGATCCTCCGCTCGGATGACCGCCAGCGCCACGACCGCCAGATCGCGCTCGTTGACGGCGTTGATGACGCAGTAGGCATTATGCTCCAACCGCAGCAGCGCTTCCGTCACCCGATCCGGCCCGCCTGTGCGGATGTCGTCCAGCGAGATGGAGGTCGTCTGTGGCAGCGCAATCTGGCCGCCGCTCTTTTCGACGACCCAATCGCGCAGGTTGGAGGCCTGATAACCGAAGACGGCATCCCGAGCGAACTGGGTTTGCGCCGCAGGGACCAGCCAGCCTTCTTCGGCGACATAATGGACATCACCAATCGTATAG
>JAIOHO010000498.1 GCA_019912905.1 Anaerolineae bacterium | reverse complement strand
AGATTGGGCCGAGCACGCAGATCGGTTATTATTCGCAGGAGCATGAAACCCTGCAAGAATGGCTGGATCGCACGCCGCTCGACCGCGTGCGCGACGTGCGCCCGATGCCGGAAGGAGAGGCGGTCGCCTTTTTGCTCAAGTTCCAGTTCCGCTACGAACAGCTGCGCCTGCCCATCCGCGCGCTGAGTGGGGGCGAACGCAGCCGCCTTCAACTGGCTGTGCTGATGCAGGAGCGGCCCAACCTGTTGCTGCTGGATGAGCCGACCAACAATCTCGACATCCCCTCGACCGAGGCCCTGGAAAATGCGCTGGAGGATTTCAACGGCGCGCTGCTCACCATTTCCCACGATCGCTACTTTCTGGATCGCACCGTCGATCGGGTGATCGAACTGAAGGAAGGGACAATGACCAGTTTTCCAGGTGGCTATACGGATTATCTCAAGGCCCTCGCCAGCGCACCCAACCGGTGAGCTTACCCAGGTCGCAGCGCACAAGCCTCCTGCGCTGCGACCTGGCTGTGGGTTGAGTGCGGCGTAAAATCTTCAGACAAATTTGGTAACTATAGGCTGAAAGTATCTCTAAGATGCTATACAATAAGAAAGGAGATCGACTATTGAGAGATCGTAGATGATCTGGCAATTCAATCCCTATTCGATTCCTCTGTTTTTGAGCGGCCTGTTTTTATTCTCACTGGCCGCAGTCGTCCAGCAGCGCAGCACCACTCTGCCCACGCGCTTGTTCATGATATTCATGCTGTCGGTGGCTGCCTTTAATATCGCTTACGGGCTTGAGCTGCTGGCTGCTGATCTGCCCACCATGATGATCTGGCTCAAAGCGGAGTACCTCTTCCGCTTCATCCCGACGTTGTGGTTATTTTTTGCCCTCGCTTACACGGGCTATGAAAAATGGCTGACACGCCGCAACGTGCTGCTGGCGTTGGTTATCCCGGCATTGTGGACCCTTCTGGCCTGGACAAATGAATATCATCACCTCAACTGGGCCAGCATCGGTACGCAGCAGGTGGACGGCCTCCTGCTGTTCAGCCGCACCTATGGTGTGGGGTTCTATGTGGGGATCGGGTACGACTACGCGGTCGTCGTGGCGGCGGCCTTCCTCATGATTTTGTCATTCCTGCGCTATCCGGCGACCTATAAAGGCCAGATCGCCTGGCTGCTGATGGCAATTGCTTTCCCGCTGGCGGGCAGTGCCCTCACCACGCTTCGCCTGACTCCAATTCCCAATCTCGATCTGCTTCCTTTTGGCTTTGCGCTCATCTGCCTGCCTGTCAGTTGGAGCCTGTTCCGTCATCATCTGTTCGACATCACGCTGCTGGCGCACAGTCAGGTGATCCGCAGTATGCGAGATGCGGTGGTCGTGATGGATGTGTCCAGGCGCGTCCTTGAAATGAACCCGGCGGCGGCTGCCCTGATGGGCTGCGCTGATCCTGATGCAAGCATTGGTCTGCCGCTGGCGGAAGTGTTTGCCGACCAGTCCGAAAATCTGAATCGTTTGGCCGAAGCGGAACAGCCCACGGCCCGGCTGGTGATGACGATAGACGCCGAGGAACGCTATTTTGAAGCCAGCGTGTCGCCAGTACACGGTCGGCGCGGCCAGCAGCATGGCTATGTGATCGTCCTGCGCGACATCACGGATTATGTCCGTGCGGAACAAACTATCAGCCACAACGCCGCCGAGTTGAAGGCGCATAACAGCGAATTGGATTCGTTCAGCCATACCGTCGCGCATGACCTGAAATCGCCCGTCACCAGCGTCATCGGTTACAGCCAGTTTCTGCTTGAACTGGGCGCCGATACCGTGAATGAAGAACTCGGTCAGCAGTACCTGCTGCGCATCAATCAGTCAGGCCACAAGATGAGCCAGATGATCGACGGCCTGCTGATCCTGGCCCAGTTGGGCCAGAATGAAGCCCCGCAGACCACTGTAAATATGACGGTGGCGGCGCGTGCCGCGCTGGAGCGCTTCAAAATGGATATCGACGAGCGCCATATCCAGATCGAACTCGAAAGCAGTTTACCCTCTGTCTCTGGTCAGGCAATCTGGCTGGAGGAGGTGTTTGCCAATTTGATCAGCAACGCCATCAAGTATATCGGCCAGAATAACCTGGCTCCCCGCATCATCATTCGGGGCTTTCAGGACGGGGACAGCCTGCGATATGAGGTAGAGGACAACGGCCTCGGTGTCGCCGAGGACAGTAAGTCGCGTTTGTTCGAGATGTTTGCGCGTTTTCACCGCAACGAAGCCTTGGGGCTGGGGCTGGGGCTTTCGATTGTGCTGCGTATTGTCCAGAGGTTGGGCGGTCGAGTGGGTGTCGACAGCAAAGCCACAGGTGGCAGCATCTTCTGGTTCAAACTGCCCAGCCCCAGTCTTCCCGAGTCGTCCCCTGTACCTGAAGCTGAAGAACCGGATGTCGAAGCCCCGCACGAACTCCAGTTTTTTGGCTGACAAGCCAGGCACTGCGGCACCGAATCGCCAGCCAACGGGCTGCATTAACGCTCGTTAGTGGAGATTGGTTCCAGGCTGAGTACCGGGAGCAGAATAGTGAAGGTGCTGCCTTTGCCCGGCTGACTTCTGACTTCGATATGGCCGCCATGCCGTTCGACAATCTTCTTGGTCATCGACAACCCCAGGCCGAAACCCGGTGTCGATAGGGTTGACTCGCCCCGGAAAAATCGGTCGAAAATGCGCGGCAGATCGTTTGCTTCGATTCCCCGGCCGGTATCCTCGAATTCGATGGCATTCTGCGTGTTTCCAGTCGGGTAGGAGCGAAGGGTGATGCTGCCGCCGCGCGGCGTAAAGTGGAGGGCGTTGTTGAGCAGGTGGACGAACGCAGCGTACAATTCATCGACATCCCCTTTGATGGGCAGCACATCCGTTTCCAGGTCCAGCCGCAGATCGATGCCCGCAGCGGTGATAGACGGTTGATGACGCGCATGCACGGCCCGCAGCATCTCGTTCAGGTTGATCGTAACCAGGGACAGGGCCGTATCGCTGTCCAGCCTCGACATCGCTACCAGAGACTCGACGAGCTTGAGGATATTGTCCGATTGTTCCTGAATGCCCTTGAGCTGGAGTTCGCGTGCTTCGGGGTCGGTGACGCGGGTCGCCAGATAAACTTTCGAATTGATGATGGACAGCGGTGTGCGAAACTGGTGCGAGGCATCGCGGATAAAATCGGCAATGATGCGGATGCGCTCATACTGGAGGTTCAGCTCCAGGTTGTTCTGCTCCATCTGCTTGCGTTCAGTAATATCTTTCACGACCCCGATCAGCCGGTAAGCCTGGTTCTGGTCGTCGCGGACAGGGAAATAACGGGACCATATCCAGCGCATTTCACCATCGGGCCGGATGATCCGATATTCCACATCCAGCTTATCAGGGTAAGAGGTGCGGGTGTTGACAGCGTGCACGATCGGCAGGTCTTCGCTGACGATCCACTCCATATAGGACCAGGGATCTCGATACAAATCCTCGCGCGGACGCTGCCACAGCTTTTCATAGGCGGCGTTGACATACAGGGTGCGGTTATTAGGCAGATCGCGTATCAAGAAAATCTCATCAACATTATCGGCGATCTGGCGAAAGCGTTCTTCGCTCTCGCGCAGCTGCTCCTCGGCACGCTTGCTGTCGGTAACATCGCGGACGATGGACACGACCCGTTCCGTGCCATAGCGGAACATGCGGCTTTCGTAGGTTCGGGTTTCATCACCCGCGATCAGCTCATAATCGAAAACCTGCATCTCTCCGGTCGTGACCACGGCCTCGAAGTGCGGGCGCATGATCTTGGTGACGTCCGGGGGAAGCACAGCGGCATAATGGCGGTTGAGGAATGTTTCCGGTTTTACTAACAGGATCGCATCGGCAGGCGCATGATAGTCGACAAAGACCCCTTCGGAGTCATGCAAGAAAATCAGATCGGGCAGCGCTTCAAACAGGGCACGATTGCGAATCTCGCTTTCTTCCAGCTTCGATTCGGCGACCTTCTGATCGGTGATGTCCTCAATCATGGCAATGATGTGATTCTGGTCCGATTCCGAACCGGGGAATGAGGAGGCATTCACCCGCACCCAGATCAAGCTGCCATCCTTGCGGATATAGCGCTTTTCATAACGGTAGTGACTTCGTTTTCCGGTCACAAGGCCCTGGAACAGGACCACATTTTCTGGTTGGTCAGCTGGATAGGTGAACTCAAGAAAGGTCTTCTTGCGCAGTTCATCGCTGCTGTAACCCAGCATACGCAGAAAAGCGGGGTTGAACGACAGCGGATAGCCCCGTTCATCGGCCACGCAGATGCCGACACCTGCGCCCTCAAAGATCGCTCGGTAGCGCTGCTCACTCTGGCGCAGGGCTTCTTCGGCCCACTTGCGAATCGCCAGGTGCCCGATCGTCGCGCCATACAAACGCAGCAATTCCAGCGCGTAGCGGTTCGGCGTCTTCTGTGCGGTCAGGCTGTCTGCATACATGCAGCCAATAATCCGGCTGCCATCCAGCAATCCAGCAGCAGCGACCCAACCGGTCCCCACGATCTGCTGCTGATGGTCGTAAAGGGGCACATCGTAGCTGATGCCTGCCAGCTTGGTGCCCGCCAGTATTTGCCGGGTCAGATCGTCGGTCTCCTTAAAGATGTTGAACCGCTGCTGACTTTCATCACGGAGCACACCCTGTTCATCGATTCCGAATGAACCGCGCATGGTATGTTCTTGGTCTTCGTCAATGAACCAGATGCTCAACCGGTCGAATCCCAGGCGGCTGTGGCCCAGATCGACTGCGAGGCTGCATAACTCGTGAACCGACGCCGCGCGAGTCAATTCGATGTTGATCTCTTGCAGGGTACGCAGCCGCTCCTGGAATACACGCTCCTGTTCCTCACTGGCTTTGAGCGATTCTACGGCACGAATGCGGGTCGCCAGGTGTCCCAGAGTCGATCCATAGAGTACGAGCACTTCGAGTTCGTAGGAGGACGCAGGCTGTCGGTTCAAAAGATTGTCGGCGCTGAGATAGCCAATCACTTCAGAACCGTTCCACAGGGCAGTCAGCGCATTCCAGCCTTTGCCCAGGACATTCCCTTCTCCATCGAGCAGATCAATGCCTGGGGTGTAATGCAGGTAGTGAGTCTCGTCGAAGTAGCTGCCTGGAAATTCACCGTCTGTCGGGTGTTTATGGGCACGTTCGTCGAGTGTATTTCCCGTGCTGTCGGTTCCATAGGATCCGATGATATGGGTACGATTTTCGTCGAGAAACCACAGCCCCAGCCGGTCAAAACGCAGTTCGGCCCGTCCTTCCTCCACGGCCTGAAGGCAGAACGAGTCGAAAGTCTCAGCTTTAGACAGACGGGTGCTTAACCGTTGCAGCGCGCGCAGCCGATCCTGAAAGTCGTGCAAAGTCTCTTCCGAATGCAGACGCCGGGTGATGTCACTGACCACCGTGATCGAAGCGGGTTCGCCATCCAGATCGAAAGGCGCGATCGAAATCTCCACATCAATGGGGATACCGTCCAGGCGCACGTAGCGTTCATGCCGTCGTATGACCCCCTCGTGATCATGCCCCATCACGGCAATGCGTTCGCGTGCAAGTTCCTGATCGTGGGGGTGGAGGATGTTGAAGATGCTTTTGCCTTGAAGATCTTCCGGTCCTTGCCCGCCAAGCATGCGAGCAAGCGTGCGGTTGGCATAACGAATCGTTGACCGGCTGGTAATCATGATGCCGTCGGGCGATGCTTCGATCAGGTCCCGATAGCGCTCCTCGCTGCGGTTCACAGCTTCTTCCGCCTGCCTCAGTTCGGTGATGTCGCGCCCAACGGCTTGAATCTCAACCAGTTCACCACGTTCGTTGAAGATCGGGCGGCGGATCCACTGCATCCAGCGGACTGCCTCATCATGCCGGACCAGCGTATTTTCGCCCATTGAAATAGTGGGGTCGGCGACATAATCCTGCACGCGCTGGCGAATCGTGTCTCTATTCCCCTCCGGGATCAACCTCAGAAAACTCTGGCCGATGAGTGCTTCTTCCGGCAGGTCGTAAAAGCGGCAGTAGGCTTCGTTGACAAAAGTCAGAGTCGTGTCGGGTTGATAGCGGCAGACGAGTTCGGTCTGCTGGTCCACGATGGCTCGGTAGCGAGCCTCCTGCCTGTCCAGCACGTCCTGGCTGCGAGCGTTCTGCTGATCGAACAGGCGCAGCAATGCCGCGCTGCTTGCGTCATCTTTGGCGTAACGTCTTACGAGGCTTTCTAAATCCGAATGGGTCATGGCTAATCAATCGATAGAGGTGTCCGTAAGTGCGTTTGCAGAAAGATCGTTACTTTGATTGCTAGTCAACAGATTGCCTGCTTTGACCCCTCGCTAACCCTCCCCGTCCCACAGGGACGCTCCGCAGAATTCAGGTAGGGAACCGGAATGCTCCGGTTGTTAGCCTTTCTCCCTTGAATTCGGGGGAGAAGGGTTGGGATGAGGGGGTTAAGTGACCCAACGAGCAATCAGGGTAGATCGTTATCTTCTTAACACTACCGCTTCTATTATAAATCAAGTTTTCTTTTGAAGGGATCAAGTAAGCTGCGGCCTGTTTCCGGCGTCTATTGTCTATGGGGACGCGGCTGCCCTGAACGCAGCCGGGCAGTTCTTATACCATCGATTATCATGAAGTCGCTCAGCGACTCAACGGAAATTGGAAGAGGACTTATGCAAGAGCCAATCGTATTGACAGACGAAACCCTCGATTCCGTGTTGATGGGGGATCAGCCCGTGATGATCCTCGTCACCAACGGGGACGGCATTCGCGGGGACTTTTCGTCCGCGTTCAAGAAAGCAGTGGATGATCAGAAGAACATTGTGTTTGCCCAACTGGACCCTACGGCGAATCCGAAGGCGGCGGCGCGCTTTGATGCGGGTCCCAGGCCGCTGCTGATTGGCTGGTACTGTGGAGAGACTGTCGTTCGCCGCAGCCGTCCCTGGGGCAGTGATCTTCCCCTGGCGATCGAGCAGTTGAATACCTATATTGCCGAAGTCAATCCGACGGCAGCCGAAGTGGACGAAACGGATGAGGCGGAAACCGAACAGCCCAAGCAGGTGGTGGTCGATACGAAACCGGTGACCGTGACCGACCAGACCTTCCAAAAGGAAGTCATTGATTATCCTCTGCCCGTGCTGGTCGATTACTGGGCAGAATGGTGCGGCCCGTGCCGAATGGTTGCCCCGATTCTGGATAAGCTGGCGAAGGAATATGCCGGGAAGATCCGTATCGCCAAGGTCAACGTGGATGAGAACCCGGGCCTGTCGTCAACTTTCCGCATTCAGAGCATCCCGACCATGATGATGCTCAAAAATCGGACGATCGTGTTCAGTCAGCCTGGCGCGCTGCCGGAAAATGCGCTGCGTGACCTGATTGAGCAGTTGATCAAGCTGGAAGTGCCTGCCCCCGAACCCGAAACGAAACAGTAAGCAGCCCTGCCCATCTGCCATTGATCACGACCCTGATTTTGGGCCCCGTCTTCTGGAT
>JAIOHO010000497.1 GCA_019912905.1 Anaerolineae bacterium | reverse complement strand
CCGAACATCGACCGCGAGTGGCCGTCCGGCAGCATCAGCCCGGCCAACTATACCAATCTGCTGCGCAGCGCCTACCAGGGAATCAAAGGGGCCAACCCGAATACGATGGTCATCAGCGGCGCGCCTGCCCCGACCGGCTTTTTCGGCGGATGCAGCGGCGGCGGCTGTGATGACGATGCCTTCGTGCGCGGCATGGCGGCAGCCGGAGCAGCCAATTCTATGGACTGCCTGGGGATTCATTATAATGAGGGCATTCTCAGCCCGGACGCGACCAGCGGCGACCCACGCGGCAACAGCGGTCATTACAGCCGCTATTTCTGGGGCATGGTCAATACCTACAGCCGGGCCTTTGGCGGCAGCCGCCCACTGTGTTTTACCGAACTGGGTTACCTGACGCCCGAAGGTTTCCCGCCGCTGCCGGGTGGATTCGCCTGGGCGCAGAACGTCACCCTGGCGCAGCAGGCCAACTGGCTCGACCGCGCGGTGACACTGGCGCGCAGCACGGGCCGCGTGCGCCTGTTGATCGTCTGGAACGTCGATTTTACCGAGTACAGCAGCGACCCGATGGCCGGTTACGCCTTGATCCGGCCCGACGGCAGCTGCCCGGCCTGTGACGCGCTGTCCCGGTAGACCTTCCCACAGGTGGTCGGGGCACGCTATAATGGCCCCTTGCTTGATCGGAAACCGTTGACGGCCCGGTGCAACCCACCCGCATCTGCCGAGCCATCACCGCCAGACGCCGCATTTCAGGCAAACTATCTGGAAGGGAATTTCAGGGAAATTCAATGTCGGATATGGAAATCACGGAAGTTAAGGAAGACACTCAGCCGGTACCGCCGGTGAAGCCGATCCCCTATCAGCAGGTGCCCCCTCCCGGCGCGCGTCGTCGCGGTGGCTGCGGCTGCTGGATTCCGGCGCTGCTCACGCTGTTTGTGGTCGGCGTGCTGGTGATGATCGGTTTATTCCTGCCGCCGGTCGATCTGTGGAACCGGTTGTTCGGCGTCCAGTATGCCATCCTCAGCCCCGAGGCCAACGCGGTCGCCGACAGTGGATTAACCCTGGTCGTGGACCCGACGAATCCCGGTCAGAACTTCGGCGTGGCTCTGGAAGCGGTGCCGGTCAACCAGTTCCTGTCCGGCAGCAGCGACCGCACCTGGGTGGCTGCCGCACGTGCCGCCACGCCTCCCAATCTGGCGCTGCAAAGCCCGGTTTACACCATCGGCACGACCGGCAGCGCGCCGGACACCGTATCGCTCGACATTGCGGTCCCGGCCAGTGTGGGCAGCCGCGACCTGCTGTCCGTGTACGGCTGGAATCGCGCGCGCGGCATGTGGCAGTTCCTGCCCTCCCAGCGCAGCGCAGCGGGCACGATCATGACCACGCTGAACACCCTGCCGGATGAAGTCGCGCTGTTCCAGGCGGCCCCGCCCCAGCAGCCGACCGTCCTCGTCACCGTCGATGTGATCCAGACCCTGAATCCGCAAGTCGGGCAGATGGCGACCATCGTCGCGCCCGCTGGTTTGCAGCCCACGCTCCAGGGCACCCTGACCGGCAGCCTCGCCGCCGGGTTCGACCAGACCAGCGGCTATCTCGTCATGCCTGTGGTGCGCAATTTCATCGACCCGCGCGCCATCGACCCCGAAACCGTAACGGCCATCCTGAGCAACCGCAGCCTGCGCAGCGAACACGTCGCGCAGCTATCGGCCTTTGCCAGCACCGGCTTCGACGGGCTGCTGATCGATTACCGCGATCTGCCAGCGGAGCAGCGTGCCAATTTCTCGGCCTTTATCCGCGAGTTGGGGACCAGCCTGGAT
>JAIOHO010000496.1 GCA_019912905.1 Anaerolineae bacterium | reverse complement strand
CCGCAGCCCCCGCTCACCGGTCGTCAGGGGACCCGTCCGCCGCGCGTGCCGCGCACCCGGGACGATCAGTCCAATCCATGACCCCGCAAAGTGAGGATGCCATGCCCGTCGAAATCTACCCCGCCGAAGACCCCGCCACGCTGACTGTGGACTGCCAGGATGTGATCACTGCAGATGATATTCGTTTTATCCTGGAACGCTGCCTGACGGCGGTGCGCGCCCACCCTGCTCATTTTCTGATCGACTGTTCCAACCTGCTGACTCTGGCTCCCGGCGCGCTGAACGTCCTGGCAGGATCGACGGATTTTTTGCAGCACCCCAACACCCGCTGGCTGGCCTTCGTCACCCAGAGTCCGCTGCTCAAATTATCACTCCAGATGCTGTTAGGCAGCGCCGACCTGCGCATTTTTGATGACCGCGAAGATGCCTCGCGCTTCCTGCACGCGCTGCCGGATTAGGCGGGCCGAACGTTCCGCCTTGACGCTGCTGCTGCCCATGCATATCATCGTTTGCAGAAGCATGGTTGCAAACCAAGCAGCATCATCGTTATCTTTCATGAGGAAACCACCAGGCAGGGGCAATGGCTATACTCCCAATAATTCAACCGGACAATCCTGTCCTGCGCAAAAAAGCGCACCGGGTCCAGAGCTTCGACGGCAAATTCCAGAAACTGGTCGATGACATGTACGAAACACTGATGGATGCGCCCGGCGTGGGGCTGGCCGCGCCCCAGGTCGCCGTCAGCCAGCGCGTCATTCTGGTGCGACTGCCCGACGATGAAGACAGCCGCAACGAATATGGCAAGGAGGCGGGGATGCTGCATGTCGTCGCCAACCCGGAAATCGTCAAGGCCAGCAAGGAAATTGTCGAAGGGGTCGAGGCGTGTCTGTCGATTCCGGGCTACTATGGCACAGTAGACCGGCATGAAAAGATCGCCATCAAAGGGCTGGACCGCTATGGCGAGCCGGTTCGCATCAAGGCGCATGGCTGGCTGGCGCGGGTATTCCAGCACGAAATCGACCACCTGGACGGCCAGCTTTACATCGACATCGCCAAGGATGTCTGGCGGGCCACCCGTGAAGATGAGGACGAAGAACACGAGGAAATCTGATGCGCAAAGTCACCGGTTTCATCGTCCTGATCGCCACCTGGGTGCTGCTGTTCTATACGCTGACCTTCCTCACCACGCTCATCCTGGCTCCCTGGGATACCGCCCTGGTGCGTCCCGACCTCGGCACCTGGCAGCGCAGCGCCAACGACTTTTTTGAATCGGCTCCCGGCCAATATGTCGTGGCGCTTGGTCTGATCGTCCTGAGCGTGCGGCTGGGATGGGCGGGGCTGCGGTGCGACCACGACCTCCGCTGGCGCTTTGCCGTAATCAACGGCCTGTGTTTTTGCGCGATGCTGGTCGTCTTCATGGCGGCGGCGCTGCTCAATAACGCCGTGTTCCCCTATCCGCCTGTTTCATACGATCCGACGTATGAAGGCTATCACCGCGCCGTCATCCCCGGCCTGGCGCTGCTGGCCGTGTGCGCAGTCTGGCTCATGTCGCAGCGGCGGATCGTGAATCACTGGTTGGGGCGTCAGGGCTTCCAGACGGGATACACCGTCCGTATATCCAGAAGCTGATCGATTTTACCGGTCGCCACCTCGACCAGAAACAGGCCGGGCTGGTTGCGGCGCGCGAAAGCGATGGTGCGGCTGTCCGGGGACCACATCGGCCAGCGCTCGACATAAGCATACATCACGTCGCTCACCAACTGGCGCGGTTCACCGCCCTGTTCCCGGTCCATCACGTAGATCGCATCCAGCCGGTCGCGGCGGGTCTGGCCGACAAAGGCCAGATAGCGGCTGTCCGGCGACCACTGCGGCATCCCCTGAAAGCGAAAATCTGGAAATGGCATCGTCGGCTCGCAGGTCGGGTCGTCCAGACAGGCGGAGGACATCATGAAGATGAACATGCCCACCTGCGCGCCGTCGCTGACCCGCCCGATAAAGGCGATTTGCTGGCCGTCCGGCGACCAGACCGCATTTTCATCGTAGCGCGGCCCCTGAGTCACCGGACGCACACCGCTGCCGTCGGCATTCATCAGGTGCAGGTGACGCCAGGCGGTCGCCGTGAACAGGATATGGCCGCCATCGGGTGAGAAGGTCGGCAGAATCCCTTCGTCCGAAGTCAGACGAGTCAGGTCCGTCCCATCCGGCGCAATGCTGTAAATCTCGAAGGGGCCGCCGACGTTGCTGAAGAACAGCAGCCGTGAGCCATCCGGCGACCAGGTGGGATAGCGATCCTCGGCATACGATCGGGTGAGGTTAGTGGTCTTGCCCGCGTAAATGTCGCGAATGTAGATGTCGCTGGGTGTCGAGACGGTCGCAAAGGCCAGCCGTGTCCCATCCGGCGACCATTGCAGCGGCAGCGGAATCCGCCAGTTATAACTGCCAGCGGCATACAAGAGGCGCGTGCGCACGTCCAGCAGCATGATGGTCCATTCGCTGCGGGGGTCAGTCGGCGTGGAAAAGGCCAGCACGCCGCCCATAGGCAGGATGCGGCCCATCGCCGCCGCCAGCGGAGTCAGCCCGGTCAACAGGGCCACACCCAGCCCGGCAGCAGCCAGCATCACCGTCGAAAAGCCGCGGGATACAAACATGATTCGGCGCTCTGTCAGCTCACCAGACCCTATTATAATCTGATTAGGATTGTGTGTCTCGATGGGCGTATTCAGGCAGAAAAACCCGCAGCGGTCAGGGCGACGGTCAGCAGACCAAAGATGATCTCCTGAATGCCGATGTGTTTCGGCAGCGCAGGGCGGCGAAAGCGCGACAAACCGTAGAGCGCCCGCGCCAGCAGAATCAGCATAGCCAGGATCGACAGCAGCGGAGCCAGGTGCAGCCCGACCAGAATCGCCACCAGCGCCACTGCCAGTACATGGAGCAGCGTCGAGAGGACGGGGTCAATCGGCTGTCCTTTTTCCAGCCGCAGCCGGGCGCGCACGTAAAAGACGGTGGGCACGGCGCGGCAGATCCCGATCCCGCTCAACGCCAGCGCCGGGATCAGCGGCCAGCCCCCGGCAATGGCAATACTGGCTGCGGCTGCCGACAGCGTCACCGGACCTGCGGCTTCAGCCAGCGGCTGGCGGCTGTCGTGACGCACATCAAACACGATCTGTACGATTGCCAGCGGCACGACCAGCAGCAGCGGGATCAACAGGGCGGCCTCCTGCGCCGTCCACAGCGCCCCACCCAATGCCGCCAGCGCAATGCCAATGTCCATCAGGGCAAATCGTTCGGCGAGACGGGAGCGGCGATAACGCCTCCCCCGGCGGCGATCGCCCCAGGCAAGCTTCAGCGGCTGGCGAGACAGAAAGGCGGCAAACGACGCCAGCGCCAGCCAGCCCCCGGCCCAGGAGGGCGCAGCCAGCAGGCCGAGCAGCACCGGTTCCAGCCAGAAGCTCCAGCTCCCATGTTCAGCCGGCAGCGCCACCGCGCGCCAGGACACGGCTTGAGGGGATCGGAATCTCCCAGACATGCGCCTCCACTCAGTCTCGTCCGACACAGGAATGCCTCCATCGAGGGGATTATAACCAATCCGGGTCCGTCTGCTACCTACAGGCAGCAACCAAGCACCCTGTTCTGCGTATACGCTGAATAAGAAACACTGAATCTTTAGGGGTGCTTGCCAGAGAACGCTGCTATGATGGTAAAATGTGAAAGTCGAATTCACAGGCTAATCACAGGAGTGCCCGTCATGGCAGCATGGTGGGGAACACGCAACAATGTTTCCTCGCGCTTACGGCTGGAAGTCGAGGCCATGCGCGCCGCTTTCAGCGACACCTTCAAGCTGGTCGTCCCCCAGTTCGGCCTGATCTTCTGGGAAGGCAGCGTCGAAGTCAATCTTTCGACGGTGATGCAGGCCGAGCACCGGCTGAAGGTCGTGTATCCCAATGAGTATCCCAATCGCCCGGCAGAGGCGTATGTACTCAAACCGCGTATCTACAGCGAGAAGCACCAGTACGAAGACGGCCAGCTGTGCCTGTTCAACCCGAAAGATGGCGAACAGTACGGCTGGAACCCGGGCCGCTCCACCGCAGTCACCGTGACCGGTTGGGCTGTCCAGTGGTTGTACGCCTACTATACCTGGCGCGCCACCGACAACTGGCCGGGGATCGAAGAACGGGTGCGCTCCGATACGCCCTTGCCACGCCGACGGAGGCGATAGTCGTGTGAACAGGTTACGTTCCTTTAATTCGAATCGACACAATGTCCCCAATCTGGTGGTCTCACAGCGGGCACTGGACAAAATGGCCGCTGCTGCGCGCCATTTCATCCAGGATGAAACCGGCGAGGCAATGGTCGGGCTGATCGTGCCCGGCGAACATACGGGCGTCAATACCATCTACGTGCTGGACACTATTTCGCCGGACGACAGCGCCGTGCGCCAGTTCCATACCTTCCAGCAGGGGGATGAACGCCAGGACGAGATTATCTGGTGGTTGCAGGAAAACTGGCGCGTCTACCGCGAAAAACGGCGCGGCAGTTACGGCAGTGCGCTGCAAGCCAAGTGGGATGTCCCGCTGCGCTACCTGGGCGACTGGCACAAACAGCCCGGGTTTATGATCGCGCCCAGCGGCGGCGACCAGCACACGGCGCTGGATTGGCTGGATGATGACGAAAACGGCATGACCTATTTACTCGCGCCGATTCTGACGCTGGGGCATCCCGCCACCGTCGTCAGCGCGCCGCATGCCAACTTCGTCATGATCCCGCAGGAGGACGACCTCAACATCCGCGTCGATTTCTGGTACATCCACCGCGATATGCGCCTGTTCCAGCCCATTCTCCCGGCGATTTATCCCGATGACCAGCTTCCGCGCCTGTCGGCCTATCCCTGGCACCTGGTCAACCCGCAGCGCGCTAATCAGGAATTCGCGCGGCTGCACGAGGAGGAACTCTTTACCTCCATCGTGCTGTGGAACGCCACGCCGGAACCGCCGCTGGAAGTCTGCTTCCTGACCGCGCGCATGGGGTCGGATAAGGTGCTGCTGCTGGTGACGTCCTGGAATTACCCGGAACAACCGCCGTGCGCGCATGTCGCCCCGTTCGAGCAGTTGGATGCGAACGACGACCTGTACGCGGTCTTTGAG
>JAIOHO010000495.1 GCA_019912905.1 Anaerolineae bacterium | reverse complement strand
GGAAGAAGTACGCGCGGCGGTCGCCGGATGCCGGAAGGCCGACGCGGAGATGCCGGTCGTCAGCACCATGACGTTCGATACCAAAGGGCGGACGATGATGGGCACCACCCCGGCCCAGGCGATTCAGGCCCTCAGCGAACTCGGCGTGATCGCCCTCGGCGCGAACTGCGGCAACGGGCCAGCAGAAATCGAAGGCGTGATCGACTCGATGCACACCACGCAGCCGGATACGATTCTGATCGCCAAAGCCAACGCCGGGCTTCCCCACATGCACGATGATGTGGCCGTGTATGACGCGACACCCGATGCGATGGCCCAGTATGCCCGCCGCGCCCTGGAACTGGGGGCACGCGTCATCGGAGCCTGCTGTGGCAGCACCCCCGACCACATCCGCGCCATTGCCACCGCCATTCAGGAGAAAACCTCATGAGCAGCTATATCGCCCTCACCTGTTCGGCCCTGGCCCGCAGCATCTATGGGATGGCCGCCGCCTCGCCGCACATCATTACCGTGCGCCTGTTCGATCAGGGTCTGCACAACACCCCTGGAAACCTGCGCCAAATGCTGCAAGCCGCAGTGGACGCGGTCGAACCGGGCGAAGCCGACGCCATCCTGCTGGTCTACGGCATCTGCGGCACCTCGACCCTGGGCGTCCGCACCCGCCATACGCCGCTGGTGATGCCGCGCGCTCACGACTGCATCACCCTCTACCTGGGGTCGCGCGAGCGCTACGAAGAAGAATTTAATGCACACCCCGGCACCTACTGGTACAGCGCCGACTATCTGGAACGCAGCAAATCGGGCGGCGGGTTGGGCGCATCGCTGCCCGGAGTCATCGACAATGTGTACGAGGATTACGTGGCGCGCTATGGCAAGGATAATGCCGATTACCTGATGGAAGTCATGGGCGAGTGGGGGAAACATTATACACGGGCGGTGTTTATCGACACCGACCAGGGCGATACCGAACAATTCGAGCGCATCGCCCATACCCAGGCACAGCAGCGCGGCTGGCTCTATGAGCGCAAGCAGGGCAACCGCCGCCTGCTCGAACAACTCATCAGCGGTGAGTGGTCGGATGACGAATTTCTGGTGGTGCCGCCCGGCCATGTCCTCCGCCAGGCCAGCGACAGCGGTTTAATCAAGGCGGTGCCCGAATGACTCCCCGTGAGCGTTTTATCGCCGCGTTGGAACGCCGCCCGATCGAAGGGCGCGTGCCGCATTTTGAGCTGGTCTTTTTCCTGACGATGGAAGCCTTTGGCCGCGTGCATCCTTCGCACCGCAGTTATCACCAGTGGGACCAGATGGAGGAAGCCGAGCGCCAGCTTCACCGCGCGGACATGGCTGACCTGTTTATCAAAACGGCGGAACGTTTCGAGCACGACGCCATTTTCATGCACCCCAACCCGGACAGTGTGGACGAGACCATCCACCTGATCGACGTCATCCGCCAGCGTACCGGCGACCGTTACTATCTGATGCGCCACGGCGATGCGACCTTCAGCCTGCCCGATGGCGAGCACATGGCCGATTTCTGCTACCGGCTGGCCGATGCACCGGACACCGTCAAAGCGGAAGCGCAGAAAATGGTCGATGATGCCCTGGAGCGCGCGCGCCGCTACCAGCAGCACGGCGGTCTGGATGGGTTCGCCCTGTGCGCCGATTACTGCTTTAACACCGGGCCATTCCTCAGCCCGCGCCAGTTTCGCGAATTCGTGACGCCCTATCTGGTGCAGTTGGTGCGCGGCTACCGCGAACTCGGCTTTTACGTCATCAAACACACCGACGGCAATATCATGCCCATCATCGACCAGTTGATGGAATCGCAGCCGCACGCGCTCCACTCGCTCGACCCCCAGGGCGGCGTCGATATTGCCGAGGTCAAGCGCCGTTACGGAGATCAGGTCTGTCTGATCGGCAACGTCAACTGCGGCCTGCTGGATACCGGCACCGATGAACAGGTGGTCGACTCCGTGCGTTATGCCTTGCAGCACGGGATGCCCGGCGGTGGCTATATCTTCTCGACCAGCAACTGCATCTACACGGGGATGCGCCTGAAGCGCTACGAACTCATGCTTGACGTGTGGCGGCGCGAAGGCAATTATCCACCGAATCCCAGCGTCTGATTCGTCTCCGCCCGGCGACCTTTATCCCATAAATCGCGTATCACGCCTATAATGGGTCATATTGACTCGTCCTACTGGCGCAGTAGAGCGCAGGATTGACCACGCGGCCATGCAACCTGAAACCGAGACGGTCCGCCATTATCAGGCGCGCATCACCCAGTTGGAAGTCGAACTCGACGAGATGACTGTCGCCCTGTCGCAGGCATGGGATCAACTGGTCCCATTCCTGCAAGAAGTACCCCCACAGGCCGATTCGCAGACTGCCATCCTGCCCATCATCCAGGCAGCCCTGGCCGCCGTCGATGCAGACCTGGGGGCATCTATCTGCTTCAGGAAAAGGAATGGTTCACCGTGCCTGCCGGGACCCCACTGCCGGCCATTCTCGGTGACATAACCGCGCCGCAGCTTGCGCAGGCCGGTGCTTATCAGTGGCAGGACCCCGCACTGGATGGGGCGGAACGGGTCCGCTGGTCCTTTGCCCCGGTCATCGCCGAGCAGCAGGTTGTGGGGGCCATCGGCGTCGGCCTGAGTCACAGCGAGCGTGCATTCACGGCTGCCGAGGTTCGCATCATCGAGCGCATGGCGGAACGGGCCGCCAGCCAGATCGCCACGGCACGTCTCAAACGCAGCCGCGAACGGGAAGAGCAGACGCGCCACGAAATCGACATCTCCAGCAAGATTCAGCGTTCTATCCAGCCGGTCCACGCGCCGCAGATCC
>JAIOHO010000047.1 GCA_019912905.1 Anaerolineae bacterium | reverse complement strand
TTTCGGGTCAGTCACCGGGGCGACTCCCGATGGGCGTCACGCCTGCACGCCGGTATCCGAAGGCATCTCGCCTGTTCAGGGGGCGGACCGGCACGGCCCGACGGCAGTCATCAAATCGGTCGCCAAGATGGATCACATTCGGACCGGTGGCACACTCCTGAACCAGAAATTCACGCCGCGACTGCTGGCCGACGACGATGCACTGGACAATCTGGTGCAACTGGTGCGCACCTACTTCGCGCTGGATGGGCATCATATCCAGTTCAACGTGGTTGATGTCGATACCCTGCGGGCGGCTCAGGAACACCCGGAGCAGTATCGTGATCTGATCGTGCGGGTGGCAGGCTACAGCGATTATTTCTGCGATCTGGGCACAGCCCTCCAGGATGAAATCATCGCCCGCACCGAGCATCAGGCATTTGCCTGAGGCTGATTTCAGTCCCATCGCTGAACCGTCGTGGACGCTGGTGGCTGTCTGCTGAGAGGCTATCGGCGTCTCGCACGTTTTGGCCCGGAATCACCGCAGGCCGGAACTGACCGATGACGGACTGACAAGCCTCATGACCGGCTCTGATCTGTTAGAATGAGCCGACGCTCAGAAAGAACGTCGTCGCCTGATCAGGCCGTCCCGCAGTTTCCGGGAGCTTAAATCGGCGTGTCGTACCGATGGGTAGCCTGAAGGAGGATTATGACTTTTCAACCGGACCGTTCGCTCGTTTATATGGGTCCCCAGGACAGCGGGCATCGTCCGCTGGGCTTCGGCGGTTGGTCGTTTGGCCCCGATCAATGGACCGGCCAGGAAGATGCCCATCTTCTGAGTGCGATGCAGTCCGCGCTGGATCACCACATCACCCACTTCGATACGGCGGCGGGTTATGGCGACGGTTACTCGGAGCGTCTGATCGGGCGTTTCCTCGCCGCTGACGAGCGCCGCCGTAAGCAGGTGTTTCTCGCCACGAAATTTGCTTCCGATGACCTCAGCGCCCGGGCGATGCTCGACGCGGTGGATGCCAGCCTGGAGCGCCTGCAAACCGACTGGATCGACCTGTTCTATATTCACTGGCCGCGCACCGGCAGGGACCTGCGGCCCTGGATGGAGGGCCTGGAAAGCGCGCGCCAGCAGGGGAAGATTCGTGCGATCGGGGTGAGTAATTTCTCGGTCGCGCAGATGGCGCAGATCGCTGAGGTCGGGCGGATCGACGCCCATCAACTGCTGTACAATCTGTTGTGGCGGTTCAACGAGCGGGAAATTATTCCCTACTGCCGGGAGCATGACATCGCCATCGTCACCTACAGCTCGATCGCGCATGGCATTCTGGGCGGGCGCTATACCCGTGATCTCAAACTGGTGGCCGGCGATCAGCGTCAGAAAATTCTCCTCTTTCGCGACGATGTGTGGCCGAAGGTCTATGAGGCGACTGAAGCCTTCAAGCGTGTGGCCGAGCAAGCCGGGCGACCGCTGATCCATCTGGCGGTGCGCTGGCTGCTGCGCCAGCCCGGTGTGACGTCGGTGCTGGTGGGCGCGAGAAACGCGCAGCAGGCCGAAGCGAATGCGCAGTCGCTCGAGGGCATGATCGAAGACCG
>JAIOHO010000494.1 GCA_019912905.1 Anaerolineae bacterium | reverse complement strand
GTAATGGATAGTGTAGCAGCCATCGGGACAACTGCTCTTGTCGTTATGCGCCCCTGAACCCCAGTTCTGACCGGTGGTAAAGGTCTTGCTGACTGTGCCCATCTGGTCGTCATCGCTGTCGTCATCGCCTTCTTTACCGTTGACAAACACGTTGAGCGTCTCACCCTCCGCGACGGTGACGGTAAAGGTGCGGGTGAACGACTTGGTGCTGCCGCTGCCGATGCCCGACGTGCCGGAAGTGGGGAAACGCCCGGTGCTGCCATTAATATCGAAGGTCAACCAGATTTCACCGTCGCCTTTGGGCCAGGGATCGGCATCATCATGGACGGTGACCCCGGTAAAGGTCACGGTGACGCGGGCCAGCCGCGGCGGTTGTTCCGCCACCGCCACCGACCGCTGACTGCTGTTGTTCCCCTCATTGCTCTCCGCCACGCTGTTCAGCACATCCACCGTCGCCACACTGTCAAACGTGCCGACCGTCGAATAGGCGTGATTAAAGGTAAACGTCTGACTGCTGTTGGGTCCCAGGCTGGACACATTGGTAGACAGGCCGGGATGGGTGGCCGTGGGCTTCCAGCGCAGTTGGAAATTGGCGGCGGCGGTCCCTCCGTCGTTGCGAATGGTGATCGTGGAGGTCGCATTCTGATTGCGCACCAGGCCGCTGGGGGTGATGCTGAAGGAGGAGATGCGCAGATCCGCCGGGGGAACCGGAGGCACAGGCGGGATGATACGGACTACTGTGGCGACGTCCTCAAAAGTTGCGTAATCCAGCTTGAGAGTCGCACTACCGCTGGGCAGCTGCACGCCGCCACCGGGCAGCCCGACACCTGGTTTGATGATGACGCCCGGGTCTATACGAACAAGATCGCCGAAGTCGATCGGTTTGACGAACACACCATCCCGGATGGGGCCAATCGGCAGCGCTTCGGCCTCAACCTCCTCCGAACCAGAATCTGGACCCGACACCAGCCGCTGGCTGAGCACTACCTCATCGACACCCTGGAGTTCATCCAGCGAGTCAGTGGCCTCGGCTGCGGCTGAAGCAACCACCGCGCTGACATCCAACACGATGCGATCCCCACCGATGGCAGCGACCGGCACGGCGCTTCCGGCAATGGTGATCGTCGGCTGTTCGCCGTTGGGAGTCAGCTGGCTGCCCCAGATTTCGATCTCCTCGGTTTCACCCACCTTGATTTCGTCAGGGATCACGGCGAAGACGTTCGGCTGATTGATGATCGTCTCCAGCCGGTCGCGCAGGCCGATGCCGACGCTGGTCATGACGAAGCCGCGAAACTGCGGCACGAGGATCAGCGCGCCAAACAGGGCGACATAAGCCAACAGCAGCAGATAGCCCAGTATGGCGGCAAATCCGGTACCTTTCACCCCCCCACGCAATAACAGGCCGACAAAAATCAGCAGACCGACCGCCAACAGGATCACGGAAGCGATGATGACGATGTTTTCGGCGGTACGCTCGATCAAAAAGACGCCCGTTTCCCCGGCCACGATGACGACATCCTGCAAGTCGCGCTTGATGTCATCGGAGAGCACGCGGGCGCGCAAAGCGGCCTCTTGAATCACGCCTTTGGCCTCATCGCTGATCAGGCGTATATCATCCTGAAGCAGCTCATTGACCGTCAGCATCATATTTTCCAATTCAAGAATCTTGTTGCGGGTGAGCGCATCGATACTGTCGAGGGTAATATTTAAATTATTCTGATAGGTTTCCTGCAATTCGTTCATCAGATCGAGCAGGGTCCCCTCCAGCTGCTCCAGCGTCGCACGGACTTCGCTGCCCGCAATCTGGATGGCCTGCTGGAGTTCGCGCACCGTGTTCGCGCCCAGGCTGAGAAAATCGCCGATGGTCTCCAAAAATGCGCTCGTCTTCCCCACCGGGCCGAAAAGCATCCCAACGACGATGGTGACGATCATCACACGGTACCCTAAGGAAACACTTCGTCTTTCCATACCTCTCCCCCTGGTGTAATGGAAATGGACAAATCTCCGGCTCAGGATCGTATTCCGTTACCCGCTGCCAGACGGTCGTTCAAAATCTGCCTTGACATCCACACCCATGATCATTCGTATTATACGGTATAAAAGAATCCAAAACTATCGAATTTTGTTACAAAGGCTTTTCCAGGCGGGCGGTGCTGCCCGGCGCGTGGTTTGTGCCGCCGCAGCGCGGTGTCACGGCCCGACTGCTTTGAAGTATCGAAGGGTATTGGGGCATTAAGATTAACAATTCTCCAACAGGAGAGTGATGGTAGAATAAACATCAACAATTTGATCCCACATCCCAAGAGTTCTCCTCGAAACGCAAGGGAGGAAGGCTAAAAAACCCCGAGTCTCCCTGTCGGACAGGAGGGCATTAGGGAGAGGTCGAGGGGCAATCGGATTGACCAGCGATCCAGGTAATTTACAGGGAATGACCATGCAATCGGCTGCCGCATGAGCCGGTCGCCAGCCCGCTCCTATTCGATCTTGCCCTCAGGGGTGAAATCCAAGCGGATGCACGGACTTACGCCAGGAAAGGTAAGTGATGGAAAGCTCGCCGGATACTCGTAATTTCGTGGTCGATTTCTGGACCCTATTTTTTGATGCTCGTGTCTCTTTAGCGTCGAAGGCAATTTTCCTGGTCATTGTACCGGCGTATGTCTTCTTTCCGATTGACCTCATTCCTGACATGCTGCTGCCTGTGGGCATAGCCGATGACGGTGGTGTGCTCGTCCTCGCAATGTGGGTTTTTGTCCGCCATGCGTCCCGACAGTTGGAAAACAGGAGCTTTATGGCCGACGAAGAACAAATGAAACTGGATTCTGGAATGCCCCGAGATGCTCTGGTGAGTGGAAACCGTACCGGCGATATTCCGGCAGTATGGGGATGCTTTGCAACCACAGGTTTTTTGGCGCTGCTGGTCTTTTTAGGGATTACCATCTCGATCTTGAGCGGGGTGATGACGTTTAACAACCTGGTCTCGTCTTTCGGCAATTTTCTGGGTCAACCCACGACCGCAACCGTGGTTTCGAGCCGAACGATTGTCAGCAGTCTGCAACCGCTCGGTCAATTGGTCAGCATCAGCGCAGAGGTTGCAAAAGCTGATATTGGAGTCTCGGTCCATACCGGTGGCATCAATCTGTGTGGGCACAGCGCCAATCATGTCGCCCAGGGCGCGATTGAAGCCGGGGTGGACATTAC
>JAIOHO010000493.1 GCA_019912905.1 Anaerolineae bacterium | reverse complement strand
TCCAGCCCTGCCGATCTTCCGCTACGATTACCCCTTCAGCGTCGCCTGGCACGGCCCGATCATCCCCTACACAATTCTGGCTGGCCTGGGCCTGCTGGGATTGTGGGACCGGTTGGTAAGCGCGCGCGTCAGGTTCGCCCTGCACCGCTCGGCATATGCGCTGCTCGGGGCCGGTGCGCTGATCGCCCTGGCGCTGCTGATTTTCAGCCCTCAGGTGCTCCAGTTCAGCAAGGGGCGGCTCACTTTCTTCGGCGCATTCGCCTCTCGCGCCGATGTCCAGGCCATGGACTGGCTGCGGCAGAACACCCCGGCGGATGCCCGCGTGCTCAACTTCCCCGGCACCCGATTCGACAATTCGCATGAAGGCGATTGGGTCCCGGTCATCAGCGAGCGGGACAGCATCTATTACCGCTGGCAGCCCTTTTTCCACAATACCGAAACCAGCCTGACCGAACAGGACGCGCTGCGGGCCTTCTGGCACGACCCGGCCAACCCGGATCACGCCGACCTGCTGAGAGCGCACGCCATCGACTACGTGATCGTGCCGCAGATCGTCGTGGACCCGGACAGCTTCGCCACGGCCTGGCGCTGGAACTCGCCGTTCGCCTGGGATTTCGAGATGCAGTCCAGCGTCGCCGATGCGCCCTATCTCGAACCGGTCTTCGAGGCCGACGGCGCGCAGGTCTACCGGGTACTATCCACGCCATAACAGGGTTGAGGGTCTCCCTTGAGAATAGAAATCGTCGCCTATCAGACTCATTGGCCGGATACGTTTGTCCGCCATGCCCAGCCCATCCGCGCTGCGCTGGGCCGCCTCGCCCTGCGCGTGGATCATGTCGGTTCGACCTCGATTCCCGGTGCGGATGCCAAACCGATTATCGACATCCAGATTTCCGTCGCCGCCTTCGAGCCGTTCGACCCGATTCGCCTGCCCATTCAGAACCTGGGCTATGTCTGGCGGGCCGATAATCCCGACCGGACCAAGCGCTATTTTCGGGAAGCGCCGGGCACCCCGCGCGTCCACATTCATGTGCGCCGCAGCGGAAGCTGGTCGGAACAGTGTACGCTGCTGTTCCGCGATTATCTGCGCAGTCATCCTGACGATGTCGCCCGCTATGCGGCTCTCAAATACCGCTTGGCCGCCCAGTACGGGGAGAATCGGGAGGGATACACCGAGGCCAAGTCGCCCTTCGTCTGGCAGGTCATGGCGCGCGCCAACGCCTGGAGCCAGATCACTGGATGGCAGCCCGGCCCCAGCGACCTGTAACGTGCCGCCGGGTTCATCATCGGCTGCTAAAGCCCGCCTCTGTTCACGCTCATCATCTGCGGTTATGCTTATCCCCAATCGGCAAACCGGGGGCACAGTATGGCGTGCCCCTATTGACACCGGCAGCACCGCCCAGGGGAAAAACATGGCTGATTATCCACTCTATCCCACGGAGATGCGCTTCACAGCCGCAGTTGCACAAAATGCGCTGGACATGACCAAAGCGTTTAAGCTGGAGCGGTTGCACGGCCTGTTGGGGCGCGCCTTTGCGGGTCCGGCCCGCCAGATTACCGAGACCGTCTTTCAGTACGACCGGCTGGTCGGCAGCGAGGGGTTAGCCCTCAGTTCCGCCTGGCTGCTCGACCAGTTCGCCGCTTCGGTGCAGGTGGAAGGCGTGCTGCCGCCCTCCGATGGTCCGCTGCTGATCGTCAGCAATCATCCCGGCATGGTCGATGCGATGGCGATCTTCGCCCAGGTGCCCCGCCATGATCTGCGCATCATCGCCGCGGAACGGCCTGTCCTGCGCCTGCTGCCGCATATCCAGCCGTATCTGCTGTTCGTGCCCGATGATCCGCAAAAGCGTCTGGCCGTCATCCGCTCGGCGGCGGGACACCTGCGCGCGGGTGGGGCGCTGCTCAATTTTCCCGGCGGCCAGATCGAACCGGACCCGGCCCTGCATCCCGATGCGGCGAGCTGCCTCGATCGCTGGTCCGACAGCCTCAATCTGCTGGCGCGCCTTGTGCCGGATTTGTCCGTGCTGCCGGTCGCCGTCAGCGGCGTGATTTCGCCTCGCGCGCTGCGTCACCCGCTGGCCCGACTGTACCGCACCGCCAAACAGCGCGAGTGGGTCGCCGCCACGCTTCAGGTGATCCAGCCGCGCTACCGCGACACGCAGGTGTGGGTCCGTTTTGGGGAGCCGATCCGCGCCAGCAGTTCGCCCACGCCGCAGGTGATCGACCAGATGCGCATCCTGATTCGCCGTGCTGCGCCGGGGCAGGGATAACCTGCGGTGCCCAACTTTTCATTGCAGTGTCCCGACAGATACCCTAAAATGAACTCACACCGCATGGTACAGCGAGATCGTCTACATGCCTGATGCCCCGCGCTTTGAGGATGACAATCAGGAACCCGAAGTTCCGGCTTCCGTCACCTTTATGGAGATGATGCGGCAGGCCGCGAATCGGGCGACCGCCGACGCGGAAGCGTCTGCCGAAGTGCCGCCTGCCGAGCCGGATAATCCTCCGTCTGCGTCCGACGCGCCGCCTGCACCTGCCGAAAGCCCGGTCGAACTGCGGCGCAAACATGCGGCTGCCCTGGAAACCCAGCGCATCCAGCGGGTGCAGCGCCGCCGCGCTCGCCGCCGCACACGCGCAGTCGGCACCCTCGGCGGCATGTTCCGATCGTTCGTGGTCGTGGCTGTAGCTGCCGGTCTGATGGCGACCATCTTCGTCTGGTGGACGCCCGCCCAGTTTATTTCCGCCGATGTCCGCAGCGAACTCAGTCAGGTGCAGGCCCCTCGCCAGGCCGCGCCGCTGCCGACGATTCAGCCCACTCCCAACTGGCTGCGCAAAATCGGAATCGTCGCGGGCCATCGCGGGCCGGAACTCGACCCCGGGGCGGTCTGTCCCGACGGCCTGACCGAAGGCGACATCAACTTCAATATCGCCCAGCTCGTCGTCCGCGGGCTGCGCGCCCAGGGTTTTTCGGTGGATTTGCTGGACGAATTTGACCCGCGCCTGGAAAATTATCAGGCAGCGGCGCTGGTGTCGATTCATTCCAACACCTGCCAGAACTTTGGCGAAACCGTATCAGGCTACCTCGTGGCCGCGGCTGCGGCTCGTGTCACCGCCCGTGGGGATGACGAGGTGCTCGTGGACTGCCTGGCGCGCTATTACCAGCAGGAAACCGGCCTGGAACGCCACTCCGGGCTGACCGACGATATGACCAATTATCATACCTTCCGCGAAATCCACCCGCTGACCCCAGCCGTCATCATCGAACTGGGGTTCCTGCTGGCCGACCGCGACCTGCTGACCAAAACACCTGAACTGCCCGCCGAAGGCGTCGCCAATGGAATTCTGTGCTTCTTACAGCCTGCCCAGGCTCCACCGCTGGAAACCCCACTGGCGGCTGAATCGTAAGCGGCGCTGCCGAGAGATAAATTTGGCGCATTCCCAGAAAGCGTGTATTTTTGTACCGGTGGCTCACGGGCTGCGCCGGATGAAGCGGTTCACGATACCCGCCTCGCATGAACGGCAATCCGCGCGCACGCTGCTGCACACGCTTGATGTTGGAACACCAATGGACCAGAATGGAAATCAACCATGCACACCGAACTGGTGATGTACTCCCGCACCTATGGATGCCCTTATATCACCACCGCCAAGCGCATCCTCCAGCAGGAAGATGTGCCTTACCGTGAAGTCTTCATCGATAAGGATTCTGAGGCGCGCGCCCGCGTGCTGAAGTGGACCGGGTTTTTATCCGTGCCGACGCTGATTGTAGCCCATCAAGGGGACATTCTGCCCCTGGACGAACCGGCTCCGCTTCCACAGGGAACCAGTCCGCGCGGCATCGACCGGGGCGCAATGATTACCGAGCCAAGCGCGGAGGAACTGCGGGACTGGCTGCAAAAATACGACTTTATCCGCTAGATTCGGCCTGCGGATTTTCTACGGTGCCGGAGGGGTGTGATTCAACCGGGTGTGGATCTGGGCGATAAACGCCTCGTGACCGTCCGCATACGGTGATATGGACACATCTCCATGCCCAGCCGTCTTCAGGGTGTATGCCTGGGTCGTGGGCGAGTAACGCACAGCCTTCACCGCATCCCAGGGGATACGCCGCAGACGCCGCAGTGGAGTCTGATGATAGATGTAGTCCTCATCATAGCTCAGGCGGACGAAGTAAAACTCATACGCCAGATAGATCGTCGCCGCCCAGAAGCCTGCCGCAATGCTGAGGGCAAGCACCTGCTGATCGGGGGACGCCTGGAACGCCGCATAGGACACAAAAGCAGATGCGGGGAAAAATGCTGCGGAAACTATCTTAAGGGCTAAGCCGTATTCCACCCACTGGCGGCTGCCGCGTGGTAATGACTCTCGCTTGACTCCTCTGGACAGCAGAATGACCAGGAGCGCAGCCACACAGCCGGCAGCAAGTGGCCCGAATATACCCAAAAGATGACCCCTTTCCGCTTAAGGTAAAGGGCGGCCTCAACCCCGCCAGCCCTCAACGCGAATCCACCCCTGAAATCCGTGCTGGTGGATGATCATCCTGCGCGACGGATCAGGGCGATTCCTCTCCCGTCCTCACGGAGCATCTTATTTTTGTTGTTTTTCCATCGTTGCAGCCAGCCGCTCCATCGCCTCGGTCAGCCGGGTCTGAGCCACCACCGCCGGGTCAGGAGCTGCGGCTGCTTCTTCTTTGACCTCTTCCTTGCGCATCATGCGATTCATCGCGCGCACCAGCATGAACATGGCGAAGGCCACCACGATGAAGTTGATGGCTGCGTTGATAAACAGGCCATAATTGATGGTCGCCGCGCCTGCCTCCTGCGCCGCCGCCAGCGAAGCATAGCCCTGCCCGGACAGGTCGATGAACAGATTGGAGAAATCCACCCCACCGAGCAGCAGGCCAATGGGAGGCATGAGAATATCGTTCACCAGCGAATTGACGATGGTCCCGAATGCCGCCCCCAGGATCAGACCGACGGCCAGATCCACCACGTTGCCACGCATGGCAAAATCACGAAACTCTTTCAGCATCTTTCCGTTCCTTTCACTACATATTTCTTATCATAGCGCAACCGGTTTATAAGCGATAGCAAGTGTAGTTCTTATCTACCTTGATTGATCGTCAATCAGATTGCGCGGTTTGATCCTCCCCATCCCACAGGGACGCTTCCCAGAATTCATGGAGGGAACCGGAATGCTTCGGTGGTTAGCCCTTCTCCCTTGAATTCGGGGGAGAAGGGTTGGGATGAGGGGGTTAAGTGACCCCACGAGCAATCAGGGTTTATCGTGATTTGGGGCCGCGTTTCCGAAGCGGCGCGGGGTGCGTCTGGGGCATCCTTCTGAGATGAGCACAGGCCCAGGACCCAGCAGGATGCCCGTTGGTTTAGTTTGAGATGCCCGCTTCCGGCACGGTGATCGGCTCCCGTACCGAACGCCGGTACAGGGGGGTCGCTGCGGCCCAGATGAGCGCGCTGACCGCCAGCGCCGCCCGCACCGAGGCCAGGTTCCCGATCAGGCCGACGACCGGCCCGCCTGCAACCTGCCCAAGCGCATTGACCTGGCTGCTCATCGACAGCACCGTGGCGCGCACGCGCGGGTCCAGACTCTGGTTGATCCAGGCCGAGTATACCGGGTCACTCGCGCCGCGCAGCGGACCGATGAACCACAGGGCCACGAATGCGACCGCCAGATTCCCGGTCAGCGCCAGTGCCAGGATACCGCCGGCGATCATCAGGTTGAGGATCATCGAGGCGCGGGCGACCGCCACCGGACTGTTGAAATCCAGCCGCCGCCGGATGAATTCGTTCACCCCCAGGCCGATGATCTTGCTGATGACCCCGATGATGCCGAACCAGATGACTGGCTCGAACAGGCCGGGCAGGGTGATGGTGTCGATCACGTGCTTGTGCCACAGCCGGTCGAAGCCTTCGCTGGCAACGCCGTAGACCACGGTAATCGCCAGGATACTGATGAGCACCGGTTTCATGCGCACCAACTGCACCCCCTCGCGGAAGGTGCCGAACATGGCCGACCATGACCGCCGATCGCCTTCTGTCGCCCGTTTGAAGCCGGTCTCCGGCATATACAGGATCAGAAAAACGCCCAACCCGAGGAACAGCACCCCGCCCAGAATCATGGGAACTTCGATGCGCAGCAGCGCGGCCAGGCCCACCGACGCGATCGTACCCAGAATGCCGCCGACGTAATTGGCCTGAGACGCGCGCATAAAGGCTTGCCCGGCGCGTTCTTCACCAATCTCATCGACGATCCAGGCTTCGGTGGCTCCGCTGGTAAAGGTGTAGCCGATGCCCCAGCCGACCTGCGCCAGCAGCACGGCGGCATAGGTTGGGACCGCACCCTGGAGGATGAAGGCGGCACCCATCAGCAGCATCCCGATGATGATCGACAGGCGGCGGCTGTAGACATCGGCCACTACCCCGGTCGGTACTTCAAACAGAAACGCGGACGCTTCCAGCGTCGTCCCCACCAGTACCAGTTGCAGCGGGTCGAGCTTGAGCGTGGTCACGAAATAGATCATGTTGACCGTGAAGATGAGCGTGAAGAACAACGACCGCCCACCGGACAGGATCAGATAGACAGCGTAGGCGCTCAGCCCGCGCTGCCCGGATGGATTCAAATGCATAGATATGCCTCTTGATGCACACGGCGCACCGCCAAAGCAGCGGCACGGATTGGCCGCATCAGCCAATCATTGACAGTTTTCGAGACCCAGGGAAAGGATCAGCACCAGACGCCGTGCTGACTCGACAGGATCACTTTTGAGGGATGAAGGAGACTGTCATTGTGTTTGCACCTCCGTGTGCATGATGACAAGGTAGCAGAGTCGCGTTTTTCTGTCAAGCACACCACAAGCAGATTCAATCAAACACCTGCAAAATGGGGATCGCAGCGGATCTCGACAGGCGGTCCGAAACAGCCCTACAATGACGTTCATCAGTCCGGCCCTGTGGTTCAAACGGAGAGACCCCGATGAGTCTTGCGCTTTTTCTGGCGCTGGCTTCCATTCATGTCGCAGCAGTGGTCGCGCCCGGCGCGAATTTCCTGACAATCACCCAGAACGCGCTGGCCTATTCTCGCCGGACCGGGCTGCTGACGGTGGGCGGCGTGGCGACCGGCAGCGGCCTGTACATCACGGCGGGCATCGTCGGCTTCACCGCCGTCATATCCCAGTCCGTGCTGCTGTATAACCTGATTCGCGTGGTCGGTGCGGCTTATTTCATTTCGATGGGCTGCCGCATGCTCCGCCGTCCACCGCGCCTGGGCAGTACAGCGCACACCGCTACGCCGGCAGCCGATCTCAGCCGCCGCCGGGCCTATCGCAGCGGCTTCGTGACCGCCATCGCCAATCCTGCCTCGGCGCTCTATTTTCTGGCCGTGTTCACGACTTTTATTCCCGTGTCATCTTCCCTGACCGATAAGGCCCTGGCCGGGCTGATGCTGGTCGCCATTACTGCCACCTGGTATACCGGGGTCGCCCTGTTGTTCTCCCATGCCCAGGTGCGCCGCCTGTATCAGTGGGCGGAAGTCGGCATGAATCGGGTCTTTGGCGTGGTCTGGATTCTGCTGGCCGTCAAGCTGCTGGCGGGCTGATTGGCAGTTCCTGCGGTTAATCTTTCGCGCCGTCAGAAAAGGCTAAACGCTAAGCGCTCACAGCTCACAGCCCGGCACCGGAGGGACACCGCTTATCTAAAACGACCAATGTTATTTTAAGCTGGTCGTCACCGCGCGCAGATATTGCAGCGCCTCGACCGCGTGGGCCATCACGTCGTCAGCGATCTGTGCCGCCTGGATCGACTGCTTGTCGCGCAGGTAGATGCTGCCGCGTTTGGTTTTGCCCTTGGCGATACGCAGCAGGGCGCGGGCCTTTGCCAGTTCCACGCGCACGCCGAAGGTCGAATCCTTACGATTCTCGGCGAACTCGCGGTAGATCAGGTCCAGGCTGTCGCGCAGGCGCAGCAGTTGATTCTTGCTGTCGTAGCGCCGCTCCTCGCGCGAGACCAGTTCGATGTCCACCAGAAGCTGCCCGGCATCGAAGGCGGCGTCGCCATCCGGTTCGAGATATTCCAGGTCGATCAGCCGGAAGGTCACGCCGTTAGGCAGTTCGCCTCCTTGCAGGCCGCGAATCATGATGTTGCGCATGTGCAGGTCGCCGTGCATGTGGGCTGCCGGGAAATCGCGCAGTTCGACGTGGCGCTGCACCAGCACCCCGATCTGGTTGAACAGCTCGTCCTGAATGTCGCGGATCATGCCGGTGTTGAACTGGAGCTTGTATTCCCAGACGAAGTCAAACACCCGGTCCACGTACTCCATCATTCGCCGCAGGTACAATTCGCGCAGCAGGCTCTTGGAGGCCGGACGCACGACCTGCGTACCGCCGGAATGCATCTGCATCAGGAAGCTGCCCAGTTGGTCCGCCACCGCCGCCGACTGGTGCGACACGGCTTCGTGGACCTCGTAGAGCGTCTTGTAATCGTGCAGGTCCTGCATGATGAAGTAGGCCACCCCGGTTTGCAGGTCGATATAGCTCGGCTCCGGGATGCGCACGAAATAACCGCGAATCGCCTCCGGCAGCCGGTCATAATTGCGCCGCTCCTGCTCGATTTCGTCGCGCGGGCCATATTTGATGATGACCGAGTCGGTAATCAGCGCCTGATGATTTTCGCCGGACACCGGACTCCAGATATGCGGGTGGGCGCGCACCACGTCGGCATCGGAAAAACCGAGCTTGAGCGTCTCGACATCGCCGTCCAGATCGACGTGAATCCAACTGCGCAGCGCGGCCTTGATATGACGCACTTCGGACGATTCCCCCAGGTTCTTTTTCATCTCGGCCAGTTCGTGCAGCACATGCACCTGCACGGCGTTGAGTGTGCCCAGCGGCTGGTCGATGTAGGCGCGTGTGGCCCGCAGCGTGCGGCACAGCACTCGCAGATAATCGAAATCGTGGGGCTTGGGGAACAGGCCGCGCAGAGTCGCCACCGTCTGATCGCCCGCGAACTGGAGCCACCACAGGCGCATGGCCTGGTCGAGCACCGGGGCCACCTGCGGATAATCGGCGCGCAGCGGGGCCAGGTACTCGATCACCATGCAGGTGCTGAGAATGACCCGCCGGAACTGGTCCTGAAACTCGCGCACTTCCTGGGGCAGAAGCTTGCTCTCGCCGGTGAATTCGTCCAGCCAGTTCATGCGGCTGAGCAGCCAGCCGAGTTCTTCCAGCCCCCACACGCCCTTGTTGCGCTTGGCCGCCGCGATCAGCCGGTCGAGTTCGACCTGATGACGAGCCTCCAATCCGCCGAAAAAGCGGTGCTGTAAGTGCAGCGCCAGCGCCATATCCTTATCGCGCCGCACCTCGCGCCCCGTGATGAGCCGGTCGAGATAGACGCGCAGGTCATCCATGCAGGCATATTCGTCGCGCAGCACACCTTTTTCATGCGCCAGGGTGAAGATGTCCAGCGCCCACAGCGTATCGTAGCCGCCCCAACCGGGCTGCACGTCGTAGCCGCCCTCGACTTTCTGGCGGCCCAGCTGCTCCAGCCGGGGCTTGACGTATTCGCTCTGCGGGCGTCCCAGCAGCAGGATCATCAGCCGGTTCATTTCCAGCGTATCGACCGCCTCATCCTTGCGGCGCGGGAAGGGCTGGTCGAACCAGTCGATGGCGGCTTGCACTGCCGGCGTATCCGCCGAGAATCCGTAGGACAGCAGCGCCCGCACGTAGTGCATACTCATGCGGACGCTGGTCTTGTCATCCGTGCTGCCCAGAATCAGGCGCGGGAAACGACGTTCTTTTTCGACCAGCAGCACTTCGACGATCAGTTGGGTAATCGTCTGTTCCAGATCGGGGAGCGGTAGACCAGCCATCAGCAGCTCCTTATGAGCCAGCGGACATGCAGCCTTAGCATAACATAGCCCTTACCGCCGGGTCAGCCTCTCTTTGCCACGTCGCCCCCTAAATTTCGGGGTAATGCGCGTCAGAAGCCGTTTGAGACGGCAAATTCAGTAATCACGGTTTCATTTATTTCAACCCAAAACTAGAATGGAATCAAAGGTGGGGTAAAGGAATCTGCCTCACCTCAGATTTGAGTATCTTGTCTGCACCTAAGTACGAACGAAGAAATTCTTATGGATGTTGAGTGCAATTTCTTGTTCAAAAACTCAGCACTCAGTCCCCAGCACTTTTTTGACTGCACTTCATAGATAGGACGGAAGAAAATGACGACCCTCGTAGTGGGAGCCAGCGGCGCGACTGGTCGGCTGCTGGTAAAGCAGCTTCTCAATCGCGGTCAGAATGTCAGGGTCATTGTCCGGTCGCCCGATAAACTACCTGAAGAGGTCAGGAACCACGATCACTTGTCCCTGATCTGTGCCAGTGTTCTGGATCTCAGCGACGCCGAGATTGCCCAGCATGTCAGCGGGTGTGGTGCGGTGGCGCTGTGCCTGGGCCATACCATGAGTCTTAAGGGGATATACGGCCATCCGCGCCGGCTTGTGACCGATGCCACTCGCCGCTTGTGTGAGGCCATCCAGTCCAACAAGCCCGAAGAACCGGTCAGGTTAGTGCTGATGAACACCACGGGCAACACCAACCGGGATATTCCCGAAAGAGTTTCGTTTCCTCAGCAGTGCGTCCTCGGATTTCTTCGTCTGGCGCTGCCTCCGCATGTGGACAACGAGAAGGCTGCCGATTATCTGCGGACCGAGATTGGCAAGAACACCCGGGAGATCGAATGGGTGGTGGTTCGTCCGGACACGTTGATCGATGCAAGCGAGGTGACCGAGTACGACGTGCACCCTTCACCGATCAGAAGCGCAATCTTTGATGCGGGGTTGACCAGTAGAATCAATGTCGGTCACTTTATGGCCGATTTGATTACGGACGATACCCTGTGGAACCGGTGGAAGGGGCAGATGCCCGTGATCTACAATCAGGCATCGTCGTAATGAATCCATCGCACACCGGCTGATCGTATTTCTGGAAGTGAAGATATTACGATAGGCGTGCCTGATACGATGGTCAGATAACCTTCTCAAATGCCTCTTAGAATGGGGCAATTCCTGCGGCGGATAGGGAGACTCCCCTGGTGATGAACAAACTTGGCGCGCTGCTCCTGCTGGTGATCCTCAGCCTGCCCCCCCTGCCGACGGCGGCACAGGGGGCGCTGGTCGGCCCATTGATTGCCGTCGATACCGCCCAGCAGGACCGCATCATCCTGTATGACCTGAGCAATATGACCCGGCGCGAACTCAACTTTGGCCCGCGCTGGCACCGCGTCTGGGGCTTTTCGGCGGATGGCTGCCGCCTGCTGCTGACGCTCAGCGAAGGGCGCGCCCTGGGCCGCCTGTACAGCGCCGGATTGGATGGCAGCGACCTGCGCGACCTGGTCCAGTACGACGAACTCCCGGCAGCAG
>JAIOHO010000492.1 GCA_019912905.1 Anaerolineae bacterium | reverse complement strand
ATACGTGCAGTGGCAAGAAGCGAAGGAAAGGCAAGACGAAGCGCAGCAGAAGCGGTTGTTTGAGTAGATCAGGATAGGCAAGCGCGCACCTTCCAGGTGCAATCGCCCAAAGCCACCGCCTTTGGCGGTGGATCATTTACTGCAAATTAGCGTTTGAAAATGCGTAATACGTATGAACCAATGTTGTCCAAGTAGGAGGTTTGTATTATGGATCTCGACATTCGCGTCATTCAACACAAAGAATTCCTCAAAACGACGCCCAACGGGCAAATAGACTTGAGTACGAGTAAGCGAGTTCTGCTCAAGCTTGCTTCGCTCAACAAGCCACCGAGCAACCGGGATGTCCTGTTGGATCTACGTGACACGACAAATAGGTTGACAATTCTCGATGTCACAGAGCTGGTGGAACTGATGATCAAGCACCGGGATTCGTTCCGTAAAAAACTGGCGATCATCACTGAGATTGGTACCCCACATCAACTTACAGCATTTATGGAAACGTACGCCATCAATCGTGGTTTCCAGGTAGCAGCATTCGACAACTTTGAAGCGGCCATCCTATGGTTAGCGACAACCATTGATGTCAAATTAGAGGGTGGCTGAAGAAGCAGGGCAAGATAGGCCGAAATCACCTGCGACAACTCATTGATTTGAAACCGTTTTACCCAATCTGGTTCAAATGTTATGGTGAGATAAATTTTAGCCGAAAGACGGTTTTTCAATTGATCCTATCAAAGACGTTCTATTTTCTTGGTTTCCGCTTCTTCAGCTTGGTGGTCGCCACCTTCGTGGCATATACCACCAGCCCGCCGACTTCCGGGTCAATGGCACACACCCCTTCGATCACCAGCGCTGTTTTGTCATCGGCCAGCGCCGGTTGTACACCGCGCCACTGATCCGGGTTGACGAACACGATGGCCTCCGGCGACAGGAGTTGAAGCTGGGGGACGCCTTGCGGGGTCGGCATCTGAACACCTGCATACGCCATTCTCAAGATGACCACATCGTCGTATTCCCAGATTTCCTCGGGTCGGCCCACCAGCGTAACCTCAACGGATTCGACCTGACCCGCTTCGGCCAGCAGCGGTTCCACCACGTCGCGGCGCTGGGTCCAGCGGAACAGGTTGGCTTTGGGACGCATGAAGACGGCCTGCTGCTGGTCTTCGGTCATCTGTTCGCGGGCGAGGGTGAAAAAGACGCCGCCAGGGGTGCGTCGTCGGCTGCCGTTCGGGACCAGGAGGCCGCCCTGGGCTTCGACTTCCCAGGTCTGTTCGAGAACGCGTTCCGCAAATTCGAGGCCAAGCTGCTGGATGATCTCAGCGATCTGGAAACGCGGCGCGGGCTGGATCTCGCCGAGATCACGAGCGATGCGCAGGGCTGGAGTCCAGACTCGGGGCGGGAAGCGAAGGTTGCGGCGGGGCGGTCGATCGTTGGGCACGGGCATTCCTCGATACAAGGTGCAAAGAGTGTATAGCCTAGCAGAGTGGAGCACCTGGGCGCAAGCCGCGCCAGGAGGCGTTAGTGGCGGCCTTCCGTAATAGTTGTAAGGGAACCGGTTCCTGGGTCGGCATACGGCAGCATCGAGTGGCAGGTCGGATAGGCCGAGCAGCCCCAGAAACGCTTGCCCGCGTTTGCACCTTTGTGGGCCGTGCGCAGGACCATCTCCCTGCCACATTTGCGATTCCGGTTGTTCTAATCAAATGGGCGCATGGCTTTGGCAGGGCAAACGCATCAAAATCGTGGATTAGGTCAAGAGAGGTCATAGGTATTTTTTAGCTGAGAACCTGACACTTTCATGCAAATTGCCAAAGAGGACGATAGGAGAGAAAGGCAGGCACTTGATCTTGAGCTAATCGTCGTTGTAACCAACGCCGGGCGGTTTGAAACAGGCTCAAGCGTCGTCGATGTGAGCGGGA
>JAIOHO010000491.1 GCA_019912905.1 Anaerolineae bacterium | reverse complement strand
TCCTCGGACCGCACGAAATCGACGAACGTCTGGGCCAGTTCGGGCAGGGCGCTGTCATCGGTGACCGCAATCGGGTACGTGGCGATCGTGTTGAGGTCATCGGGAATGGGGATGGCGATGACCTGGTCGGCGATGTCCGGCGTAACGTCGGAGATATAGACGGTCCCGGCGTCGGCTTCGCCCAGAGCGACCTTGGCGGCGACCTGGCGGACATTGTCTTCCTCAGACACGATGTTGGCGACCACGGCCTGCCGGTATTCCTCCCCATAGTTCGGGTCCGCAGCCAGGCGGTCGAGCATGACGTCGGTATAATCACGCACCGGCACCGCGGGCGCGGCCACCACCAAACGCACGCCGGGATTCGCCAGATCGCGCAGCGACTGGATGTTGGCCGGATTATCCGCCGGGACGATCAGCACCAGCCGGTTCTTGGCGAAAGTGAGCGGCGAGCCGCTGATGCGTCCAGCTTCCTGGGCCACCTGCATCTGGCGGGTGTTGGCGCTGGCAAATACATCTGCGGGTGCGCCCTCGGCCAATTGGGTCGCCAGGGCCGATGATCCCCCAAAGCTGAACAGCACCTTGACGCCGGGCTGCGCCGCCTGGAACGCCGTGCCAATTTCTTCAAAGGCGTCGGTCAGCGAGGACGCCGCAAAGACGACCAGGGTCTGGCTGGATTGGGCACTGACCGAAAGCGTGCCCATCCATAAGGCGATTCCAACGAGCAGCAGCAGTCTCTTCATTGAAAAATCCTTCTCATGCGTGGGTGGGGGGATAAACCCGCGTTTCGCAGCGGTTGATCCACTGCAAGATCGCTTCGATCTGGGCGATGTGCAGTTCCAGGGCCAGCCCGCCGATGCTGGAATCGGATTGTTCGCGTTGGGTCATCAGACGCGCGTGTTCGACTTCGCAGGCCGCTCGCTGGCGCGCAATCAACGCTTGGGCGGGGTGCTTCAGCAGGTGGGCGATATACAGGCGGCTGAGAAATTCTACCCGCACGCGCCGGATGCTGGCTGAGGGCTGCGGGTCATTCAGCCACTGATCGAGCCGCTGCTGGCCGGGCGCGCTGAGGCGGTATTCGATACGCGGTGGTGCGTCGTCCACATCCACCGATTGGCCCTGAATCCAGCCCTGCTGCTCCAGGCGCTTGAGCACGGCGTAAATCTGGCTGGTGCTCATGTGCCAGACTGCGCCAAGCTGAGTCGGATTCTGAAAGGTATCCAGCAGTTGATAGCCATGCTGGGCCTGATACGCCAGCAGGCCGAGGATCGTTTCGTCAGGGGTTGGGACGGCCATAAGCAGCTATTCCATCTTAGAATAGCCCTATTCTAGCGTGGAATAGATTTCAGAACAATCACATCCTCACGAATTGGGCATGACTTTTGGCCTGCGCCTTCAAATCGAGCCGGTTTCGTCCGAGTTCTGCTGGGCGAGACAGCGGAGCAGGGCGTTCATTTCAACGTCCAGGCGGGTATAGGCAAAGGCATCGCGGCGGGCGCGGATGTGCCAGCCGATGCAGATGCTGCTGGTGAGGAGGAGAATCCAGAGAGCAAGCTTCATGATCTGTGTCTTTCTCGTTCGTGCTTGCATATCCTTTTCAGCATAAACCGAAATCTAACCGGACAGGCCCCCAGGCTGTGGGGGAGCCAGTATGGTCATTGCGTGCAAGAGATGATAGATTCAGTCACAAGTCATCAGTCGTCGATCATTAGTTTTTCGGTCAGTGGATGACATTGGGTAGTGCGCTGGTCGGGTCCTTGCAGGGGTAAACTTCGCGCAATCCGGCGGAACTACGGACTGACAACTGAAGGCTCAAAACTGTAGACTGAGGACTGATGACTTGAATCGAACCGACGCGCGTGGGCTGCGCATCTGCTGGGTGGATACCATGCGCTACACCCATCCGCTCAGCGAGTCGCAGGCCAAAAAGTGGCAGCGCCTGACGAGCGACCTGGGTGTCACGATCGACGTCACCAGCTTTGCGCCCGGTTTGCGTCCACGCTGGTTCAGCGAACACGCCCATTTTTACCTGTGGCCCGCGCTGCCGCTGGCCCCGCTGCGCTACCTGACGGCCTATCTGCTGGCTCCGCTGCTGGTGCTGGTGCTGATCCTGACGAAAGGCGTGGATGTGCTCATCGCCCACGATCCCTATATCGGCGCTGCGGCGGCCCTGGCAAAGAACCTGGGGCGTTTGTTTGGGCGGCGCACCGGACTGGTGATCGAGACGCGCGGCGATCTGGAGCAGGGCTTGTTCATGCAGCGCAGCCTGCGTTTCAAGGGAGTGTGGCGGAGGTTCATGCGCTTGGCTGCTGGATATGCGCTGCGCCACGCGGATGCCCTGCGCGCTGTATCCGACTCTTCGCGCCAGCAGATTGAGGCCCTCGCGCCCGACAAGCCCGTTATGCAGTTTATGAGCTGGACGGATTCGACCGCTTTCAGTGCGGTTGTGCCGGAAAAACCGGTGTCGCAGCGCAGCGATGTGATTTACAGCGGCGTGCTGGTGCCGCGCAAGGGTGTGCATGTGCTGCTGGAGGCGTTCGCCTCGATTCAGACCCGCATCCCGCAGGCGCACCTGTGGCTGATCGGCAGGGCGGCCAATGGCGAGTATGCCGCCGATCTGCACGCGCAGGTGGAACGGTCCGGCCTGGAGGGTCGTGTGACGTTCCTCGATCATCTGCCGCAGGCGGAACTGGCGCGTTATATGGCGCGGGGGCGGGTGTTCGTGCTGCCGACCTTCTCCGAAGGGATGCCCAAAGTGGTGATCGAGGCGATGCTGTGCGGGACGCCGGTCCTCGCCAGCGCGGTCGATGGCATCCCCGAAGTGCTTCAGGACGGCGTGCAGGGATATCTCGTCCCGGCGGGCGATGCCCAGGCTCTGGCCGACAAACTGCTGGATTTATTCGAGACGGCGGACGTGGACGCGCTGGGGCAGCAGGCGCAGGCCTTTGCCGCACAGTTTTATTCGCCGGAAGCCTATGTCGAGAGTTACGGCAGGTTGTTCGTGCTGGCTTATAACGAGGCGCATCATGCCTGACCTGCGCCTGTTATGGTTCAACCTGGCAACGGATGCGGACGCATCGGTGCAGGGTTTTGCCACCGACTGGATTAATGCGCTGGCGGCTCGCTGTGCGGCCATCGACGTCGTGACCATGCGGGCCGGACGTCTTGCTGTGGCGGACAACGTGCGGGTGTTCTCCGTCGGCAAGGAAAAGGGCTATGGGGAGGCGCGCCGCGCCATCGAGTTCTACCGCATCCTGACGCGCCTGCTGCGGGAGCGGCATTATGACGCCTGCTTCGCCCACATTCAGGCGCTGTTCGCGATCATGGGCGCGCCGCTGCTGAAACGTGATCGCATTCCGATTACCCTGTGGTATGCGCATAAAGCGGTCACGCCGCGCCTGTGGCTGGCCGAAAAGCTGGTCGATCAGGTCGTTACCGCCTCGCCGGAAAGCTTTCGCCTGCGCAGCCACAAGACACGCATCATCGGGCACGGCATCGACACCGCCTGTTTTATGCCCGCGCCGCCTGCGCCCGAACCCTTTACCATCGTCAGCGTCAGCCGCATCGCTCCGGTCAAGCGGCTGGAAACGATTATCGAGGCGGCCAGCCTGCTGGCTCAGGATGGGGGCGAGTTCCGGCTGCGCATCATCGGCAACATCAACCCTCAGGACACTGCTTACGCGCAGGAACTCCAGCAGTTGGCCGCGGCCTATCATCTCGCCGATCAGGTCACCTTTGTCGGGGAGGTGCCGCACTCGGCCATCGTGCAGGAGTATCAGCAGGCGCACCTGATGGTCAACATGAGCAATACGGGTGCGGTCGATAAGGCGGTGCTGGAAGCGATGGCCTGTGGGCTGCCGGTCATCACGGCCAACGAAGCCTTTGGGCCGATTCTGGCCGATTGGCGTGAGCAACTGCTAGTGCCGATGGACTCGCCCGGTGAACTGGCGGAGAAGATGCGCGCGATGATGGCGACCGACCTCCAGGCGCGGCAGGCATTGGGGCAGGAACTGCGTGCCGTGGTCGTGCGCGATCACAGCCTCGATCACCTGGCGGATATGCTGGTGGACTTGTTCAGCCGGGGGAAAGCCTGAATGGGATTGTTTGAACTGGTGATGCGGCCATGATCCGCCTGCTGTATCTGGCGAATGCGCGCATCCCAACCGAGAAGGCGCATGGGCTGCAAATCATGCAGAACTGCGAGGCACTGGCCGATCAGGGGGCGCAGGTGACGCTGTGGGCCGCGCGGCGGGTGAATACGCCGGAACTGCGCAGCATCGCCGACCCCTGGGCGCATTATGGTGTGAAGCCCAATTTCCGGCTGCGGCGTGTCCCGTGCCTGGATTTGCAGTCCTGGGCCAACCAGAATGTGGCGCTGCTGCGGCGCGGCACCTTCTTCCTGCAATATGCCACCTATCTGCTGCTGCTGGGCCTGGGTTTGCTCGGCACACCGGCGGAGATTTATTACACGCGTGACCTGCCGACCGTCCTGCTGCTGAGTCTGCTCAAGTCGCGCCGGAGCATCGCCTATGAACCGCACCGGCTGTCGAAATCCGGGATGGGACGGCGGATGCAGGCGCTGGCCGTTCGCCGCGCGGGGCACACTTTCCCGGTGACGCCGCACCTGGCCGCCGCGTTAATCGAACTGGGCGCGGACCCGGCGCGGGTGCAGGTGGCGCACGACGGCATCCGCGCGGCGCGCTTCGCTGGGGTGCCCGACCAACTGGCGGCGCGGGCGCAAGTCGGTTGGCCTGAAGAGGCCTTTATCGTTGGCTATGTCGGGCGGCTGCACACCATGTCGATGGATAAAGGTGTCGGCACACTCATCCAGGCGCTGAAGCAGGTAGAAGGCGCGACTCTGGCGCTGGTTGGCGGGCCGGAGGATAGGGCGGCGGTGCTGCGGCAGCAGTGGCTGGATTCCGGGTTACCGGCGGACCAGCTTCTGGATGCCGGACAGGTCGCGCCGGATGCGGTGCCGCTGTACCTGAGCGCGTTCGACGTCTGCGCCATGCCCTTCCCGTGGACGGAACATTTCGCTTATCATGCCTCGCCCATCAAGCTGTTCGAGTACATGGCGTCGGGCCGGGCGATTGTGGCCTCCGATCTGCCCGCCGTGGCCGACGTGGTGCAGGACGGCGAATCGGCGCTGCTGGTGCCGCCGGGCGATGTGGAGGTGCTGGCAAAAGCGATTATTCGGCTGCGGGATGATCCTGTCCTGCGGCAGCGGCTGGCCGATCGTGCCCGCCAGCAGGTCCTGGATCATTACACCTGGGCGTCCCGTGCCGCCATGATCCTGAGCGCGATTGAATCTCCCACTCCGAAAACGGGCAGCACTTCCGAAAGGTAAGAAATGCATCTCGGCTTGCTCGCGGCGGACCTGACTCACACGCATGGCTGGGCACATTACAGCCTGAGCCTCGTGCAGGCCTTGCGGCGCGCCGGGGTCAGGCTGACGGTGGTGGCTTCGCGCAGCAGCCCGGATGTGCCTGGGATCGAGCTGCACCGCCTGCTGCCGGATACGAACCCGATGGAAAAGTATATGCTGCTGCGCTCCCTGCGCCAGGCTCCGGCAGTTGGGCGGCTGCTGCATGAATGCGATCTCGTCCACGCGCTGATCGAACCCTATGCGCCGGTCGGGGCGTGGGTGGCCGCCGGGAGGCCGTTCCTCCTCACCGCACACGGCAGTTACATCGACCTGCTGCTGCGCCGCCGCCCGCCTGCCGGGTCGCTTTACCACTGGTCGTTTCGGCGCGCCCGACCGATAGTTTGCGTGAGTCATTACACTGCCGGGGTGATTCGCGGCCTGCTGCCGGATGTACCGGTCACGGTGATTCAGAATGCGATTGACCCGGTGCGCTTTGTCGATCTGCCGCGCAATGCCGTCGTCAAACAGGGACCGACGGTGCTGTCGGTGGGCGCGGTCAAGCTGCGCAAAGGGACGCTCGAACTGGTGCGCACGATGGCGCGGGTGCGCGGCGCGATTTCTGACGTCCAGTGCGTAATCATCGGCAGCCTGGACGCCGAACCGGGCTATACGCAGCAGGTCCAGGCGGAGATTCAACTGCTCGGATTGACGGGCTGCGTGCACCTGCTCGGCCATGTGCCGGAGGCGACCAAGCTGGCCTGGTACGGTACAGCGGATGTGTTCGCCCTGCCCTCGCTGCATGTTGGGCGCAAATTTGAGGGCTTTGGCCTGACCTATCTGGAAGCCAGCGC
>JAIOHO010000490.1 GCA_019912905.1 Anaerolineae bacterium | reverse complement strand
ACCCGGCGATCATTCATCAGGCCCGGCATGTGGTCAATAATATTTATGTGGATGACCGGATCAAGAATTACATTCTGGACATCATCTTTGCCACCCGAGACCCGGGGGCCAGCGGGCTGAAGGAACTTGCACCTTACATCGAGATCGGCGCTTCGCCACGCGCCACCATTGCCCTGACCAAAGCCGCCAAAGCCAATGCCTTCACGCGGGGCCGGGGCTATGTGACGCCGGATGATGTCAAGCAGATCGCGCCGGATGTGCTGCGGCACCGGATCATCGCGACGTTCGAGGCCGAGGCCGAAGGGGTGGCCGCCGCCCAACTCGTCCAGCAGATCGTCAACCGGGTTGAGGTTCCGTGATGCTCAGCGCAGACGTCATGCGCCAGATCCGCCGGATCGAGCTGCGCACCCGACGCCTGGTCAACGATTCGTTCGCGGGTTCGTATCATGCCGTTTTCAAGGGTCGGGGCATCACATTTGACGCCGTGCGCGCTTACGAACCGGGCGATGATGTGCGCGATATCGACTGGAACGTGACCGCCCGCACCGGCGACCCGTATATCAAACAATATGTGGAAGAACGCGAACTGACCGTGATGCTGGTGCTGGATGCCAGCGCGTCGATCCTGTTTGGCAGCGTCAAATGGCTCAAGCGGGATCTGGCGGCAGAACTCGGCGCGGTGCTGGCGCTTTCGGCCATCAGCAACAATGATAAGGTTGGCCTGCTGGTGTTTAGCGATCAGATCGAATTGTTTATCCCGCCGCGCAAGGGCCGCAACCATGTGCTGCGGCTGATCCGCGATCTGATGGCGGCGGAACCCACAGGGCAGGGCACGGACCTGGTGCTGGCCCTCAAAACGATAAATGGCGTCCTCAAGAGGCGGGCAATCGTTTTTCTGATTTCGGATTTCCTGATGTCCAGCGACGATTACCTGCGCGAACTCATGATTACCAGCCGCCGTCACGATGTCATTGCCGTCACGATCAGCGACCGGCTGGAGCAGGCCTGGCCGGATGTGGGACTGGTAAAACTGGAAGATGCGGAAACGGGCCTCACCACCTGGGTTGATACGGGGCCGCGTGCCTGGCGGCGTGGGTTCAGCATCCAGGCCCAGCGCTTCCAGAAGGCACGCGATGAGGCGCTCGTGCGGGCACGAGTGGATCGCATCGACCTGCCTTCGGATGGGGATTACGTGCGCGCGCTGGCCCAGTTTTTTAAACGCCGGGAGCGGCACTCACGTCTATGATGAAGCTGGCAGTTTTTGGTCTGGCGGCGCTGCTGGCAGCCGGTCGCCCACAGGATGCGCTGCCCATCGCTGCGACGTTCAGCACCGATCATCCGCGACCCCTGGTGGGGGAACCCTTCACGATCCTCCTCAAGGCCGAATTGAGTCCCGGCACATCGCTCGTCTCCTGGCCGGATTTTCCCGCGCAATGGGGGCTGCTTGAGGTCCGACAAGTTGGCGAGCTGACCATTACCGAGTTCGGTGATCAGGCTCGTGAATATCGTCAGCCGCTGACCGTCGTACTGTGGGAACCCGGCGACTACAGCACACCGGACACGATGATTACTTATCAGTCGGGTGGGCTTTCCGATACGCTGCTCGTCGATCCACTGCTGCTGAGGGTCGCCAGTACCCTGGATCAGGATGACCTCACGCTGCGACCCCTCAAACCTGCCATTGACCTGACCTACGTTCCACCGGCGCTGGTCATAGCCGGTTCAGGGGTGCTGATGATTCTCATGTGGTGGTGGATGCAGCGAATGCGTCGAGCACGTTTGTTCGGGGCCGAATCTGCGAACATCCGGGCGCTGGATCGTGCGATGCTGGCAAATCTGAAGCGCATCGACCGGCAGGCCAAGACGCCCCCTGAAGTTTATGCGGCGGTGGCGGAATGCCTGCGCGACTATGTCACGCAGCAGTTTCAAGTGGCAGCTCGCGAATTGACCACCGCTGAGTTATTGGGCCGCCTGCAAGCGCAGCTTTCGCAGCCTTCGATGAACCGGCTGTATCAACTCATGGTTCAGGCTGACCTTGTGAAATTTGCGCAGCAGGAACCCGACCGTGGGGATGCCCAACGCTACCTCGAAATGGCAGCTCACTGGATTCAGAGCAGCGCGCGCGATCACACGCACCAGAATGGGCACTCGGAAGGCTGACGTGGTATTTCGCCTGGCTCATCCGGCTGCGCTCCTGCTGCTCCTACTGCCCGTCATGATCGGGTTCATCCTTCGACCGCGCCCACTCGCGGCCCTGCGTTACTCGGATACTCGATTGATGGTGGGTCTGCCCATCAGTTGGCGGGTGCGGTTTCGCCTGCTGCCGGACATCCTCCTTGCCGGGGCCTGGGTCATCTTGGTGATTACTCTGGCGCGGCCCCAAACCGGGCGGACTCAGGAGATTTTGCGCGGCCAGGGCGTGGATATTGTGCTGGCGCTGGATATTTCGGGCAGCATGAAGACGGAGGACATGGGTGGGCAGTCTCGGCTGAATGCCGCGAAAAGTGTGATTACCGACTTTATCGCGTCCCGTGAATCGGATCGCATTGGCCTGGTCGTGTTTGCTCGGCAGGCCTTTCATCAATCGCCCCTGACGCTGGATTACGGCATCCTCACGCAGCTGCTGAATGAAATTCAGCCTGCGTCCGAGTTGGGCCTGGAGGAAGGGACCGCTATCGGGCTTGGGCTGGCATCCTCGGCCAATATGCTGCGCCACAGTGATGCTTTATCGAAGGTCATCGTTCTGCTGACCGATGGCGCGCATAATGCGGAAGGCATCTCACCCGTGGATGCTGCCCTCAGCCTGGCAACCCTCGGTATCCGGGTGTACACCATTGGCGTCGGCAGCAGCGAACCTGTGCCGATCGTGACGTCAGCAGACGGACGCACACAGTTTGTCGAAAATGGGCTGGATGAAGCGACGTTGGGCCGGATTGCGGACATCACGCATGGGCATTATTTTCGGGCTGTGGACCTGGCAGATTTGCAGGCCGTTTATGATCAGATCAATGTGCTCGAAAAATCAGACATCGAGCGGCAGGTCTTCGTGCGCTGGCAGGATCAGGCCGCAGCGTTTCTGCTCCCGTTCAGTTTGATTCTGCTGGTGCTTGAGCGCCTGCTGCGATGGACGACATTTCAGACGGTGCCATGAGTATTTCTTTTCTGAACCCCGGTGCGCTGCTCCTGCTGCTGCTGTTACCGCTGCTGGGCGTATTTTTCGTCTGGCGGCAGTTGGTTCAACAAAGGCGCTTGCTCCGGCTCGGAGATCTCGATCTGGTCCGGCCTCCGATGGATCGTCAGCAAGGCAGGGCAGGAACTTTTCGTTCATCCATCTGGCTGCTGGCCTGTGTTTGCGTCGTTGTGGCACTGGCGCGACCAGTCTGGGGGGTGAATACCGATGTGGTCGAAGTTCAGGGGGTCAGCGTGGTTGTGGTGCTGGATGTCAGCAACAGTATGGGCGCGCAGGATCTGCTGCCGAGCCGCCTCGAACGCGCTAAACTTGGCCTGTATGGGCTTTTTGATGGGCTGCGCGGCAACGAAGTCGGGCTGGTGGTCTTCGCGGGAACGGCTTTCATCCAATTCCCGCTGACGACGGACATCGATTCGGCCACTGCCTTCTTAAACGCGGTCGATTCCGGCAGCATCACCCAGCAGGGCACGGTCATCGACGAAGCCCTGCATCTCGCGCTGGGGATGTTCGACGAGCAGCGCCCGTCTGGACGGCTCATCGTCCTGGTGACAGATGGCGAGAATCAGGAGGGTGACGTGCAGCCAGCAGTCGATGAGGCGGTTCAGAAAGGCGTGACGATTGATACGCTGGGATATGGCAGCGTGGAGGGCGCACCGGTGCCGATCTTCAGTGACAGCGGCGAAATCGTCGCTTACAAGGCCGATTCGAGCGGGCAGATGGTCGTCTCGCGTCTCGACGAGCCGCTGCTTCAGCACATTGCAGAGCAAACCGGCGGCTTGTATCAACGCGGCGGGGCCAGCGGTGCGGAAATCACGAATCTGGTGCGTGTGATCAATCAGGCCGAGACCGGTCTGCTCGACAACCGGGTCGAAGCGCGCAGTGTCGAACGTTATGAACTCTTTGTGCTGGCAGCGGCGATCCTGCTGGCGGTCGAGATGCTGCTGGTCCGCTTCCGAAGGCAGGGCGTATGAACTACCGTGTGCCTGCCCTGATCCTGCTCGGCTGCGCACTGCTGATCGGATTTGCGAGCCTGCAAACCAACCCGGCAGAGCGTAACAACACCGGCAATGCCCTTTACCGTCAGGCCGAACTTGAGGCCGCGATCCGCGCATATCAGGATGCAC
>JAIOHO010000489.1 GCA_019912905.1 Anaerolineae bacterium | reverse complement strand
GGTATACACCCAATCGGTGCGCGGGAAACAGACCGGCGGCAGGGCTGTGGGCGGCAGGGGAATAATCAGCGGTGGCAGGGTTGGCGTAATTGGCAGCGGCGCGATGGTTGGCGTTTCGGTGGGAGTTGGCAAAATTGGGGCCGGAATCAGCACCCGGTCGGGCAGCAGTTCGAGCGGTGCCCGCTGGATCACGTTCAGGTCAAAAGGCTCGATTTCGGATGGTGGGCCGACGACGACCAATCCATCGGTAGACCCCAGGGGCAGGCGGACCTGGGCACCCGCCGGGACGATGCGCGTCACGCCAAAGGCCGAGACGAGGGCTTCTCCCTCGATGGTCGCAATAATCAGTTCCTGATTGGCGACGGCTGTCAGGTGCAGCGTGGAACCCAGGATCAGGTCCGCTCCATTGATATTCAACGACACCTGCGTGCCATCTGGAGACTGGAGCAGCGCCGCAGATGCAGGCGCATCGGAACAGGTTGCCGCGCCAAAGCCAGTGCTGAGGATGACCGCTTCCATGCGCGGGGTGACACTGTCCGCCACAGCCCCACCGTACAGAAGAAATGTCAGATTCTGGCCGGGCAGCGAGTCGGGCAGATTGGCCTGCGCCTTCATCAGCGCGACTCCCCAGGTCTGCTGGAGTTCGTCAAACGGCGAGGTGCTGATCAGCTGGATGCCCTGTAGGGCGGCCAGATCGCCCGCCGCAGCGAACGCCTGCTGCACATCCTGTTTGAACTGGGCATCGACCAGGTAATTCCCATAACACGCCTGATTGCGCCCCATGTCATTGCAGGCCTGACCGATTGCCTGGACTGCCTGCGACACGAGCTGACCGCAGGTGAGACCAAGCTGCGCCGGAACAGGCGTGTCAGTTGGGGCAGGTGGACTGGAGGCCAGGTTGCAACCTGCCAGGACGAAGGCGATCACCAGAACGAGCAGACCGGGGCGTACCATCGAGTCTTTACCTGTTCCACTTGGCTTTACGAATGGACCCACCATTACCGTTTAATATCTGTCGACTCTTCCGCCAGCAGCGCCTCAACTTCGTCGCGCCGCACCAGCGCAATGTCGCCAAACATCGTCATCTTAAGCGCCGCAACCGCATTACCATAGCGCATCGCTTCCGGCAGAGTCGTACCATCCAGCAGGGCACACAACAGCCCGGCATCAAAGGCATCTCCGGCCCCGATGCGATCGACCACCTGAACGCCTGTGAAGGCCGGAACATGATAGAACTCGTGGCCGTCAAACGCGACCGGGCCTTCATCGCCTTTCGTCATAATCACGGTGGCACCCTGCCAGCGTTCATGCAGGTGGCGGACCAACGGCTCACCTTCTATTGTATCCGCTACCAGATTTTGTGCATCACGGGTCGCACCCATGACCATCTGACAGCGTGACGCCAGCTCATCCACGACCGGTCGGCATTCGTCCCACGTCCAGAGCTTGGCCCGGTAATTGAGGTCAAAAGAGACAGACACGCCGGCTCGGTTGGCTTCGTCGATGGCGCGGCGAACCGTTTGCAGGCACGATGGACTGAGCGCAGGCGTGATGCCGGTCAGATGCAGGCGGCGGGTACGCTCGAATATTGACCAGTCGAAGTCGTCCGGGTGCATCTGGCTGGCGGCGGAATTCGCCCGGTCATAGACCACCTGGGTTGGACGCGGTGCGCTGCCAAACTCGATAAAATACGTGCCCAGGCGCGCGTCCGGCTGCCAGTAGATGCCGGAAATATCCACGCCGAAGGTGCGCAGGGTCTGGGCGACGTGCCGACCGAGCGGATTATCTGGCAGGCGTGACCACCAGGCGACTCGTTTGCCCATTCGGGCCAGCGCGATTGCCAGGTTGCTTTCCGCTCCTCCAACGGTGACGTCCAGCGTATCTGTCATTTCGAGGCGCACAAAGTCGGGGGTGGAAAGCCGCCACATGGTTTCCCCCAGCGTGATGAGATCGTAGGTGTCAGTCGCGTTTGAGGATGTAGTAAGAGCCACGTTTTTGTCCCATCTTTTGCAAAATATGTTTGGTCACCAGATCCACTAGATCGCGCCGGATGGTCTCGGCATGGACATCCGGGCAAAGCTGCTGCAAATCACTGTTGGTGATGCGTGAATTGCCGGGCGTGTGCAGGTAGACCAGCGCCGCTTCCTGGCGGGGGTTGATGTCGAGGCCGTTGTAGACGCCATCAAAGGCGATCTTGGGTGGGGCCGCTTCGTCAACCGCTATTTCGTCCACCGGTTGGTTGCGCAGGATGACTCGAAAACCGCCGGATGTTTCCTCAAATTCGGGCACCCGCAGATTCTGCTGCTGCATCAGGTGAATGACGCGGTCCACGCCGTAGCCCAGGCGCTCGATAAACCCCATGTCGGAAAGCACCTGGACAATGACCGGGTTGCGGGAAAAACGCTCATCTTTAATGTTGTCCACGGTAACCGGCCCCGCTAACCGGCCCGGATTGGTGATTTCCATGTGATTCTTGAAGATAAACAGGCGGATGCCATCGCCGTTGATGCTGTAATCACGGTGGGCAACGGCATTGACCACCAGTTCACGGGCGGCTTCCAGCGGATATTCGAAATTCTCCTGGCGGGCCATCGTCGTCCCCAGGTGAACACCTTTGCGCAGGTGATCGATCATAAACGTTTCAGCCCGTTTGATCTGATCCGGCAGCGTACCGAGGATGTCCTGGCGGCTGAAGGTATCGCTCATGGTCTCGCCCGCAAAGCGCGCCGCCGTGATCTCCGCACTGCGCACGAAGCGCTGCGGATCTCTGCCAAACAACAGGATGCCTGCATTGGTCGGACGCAGGTCGCCATCGACGGTAGTCAGGCAGCCGCGTTTAACGAGCACCTTATGGACGTTGGTCTCGCCGAGGCCGCTCAAGCTGGTGGCATAGGCTTCGGCTTTTTCCCAATGGATGTCGTCCAGCGTCGCGCCGGGCGGCACTTCCGTCTCAAAATTGATTTCACCGCGTTCGAAAATGAGGCGGCGCAGATCGCGCGGGGCGAGGGGGACGTTCTCGGTGCCCGCGCGTGCCAGATAGCGGCCATCCAACGAATAGACGTGCGGCATTCCCTGTGGAATCTGGATGATGACCACCGACTGGCTGTTAAAGTGGGTGACGTGCGGAACCGGAATGATCAGGGGTGGGTCGAGGGAAAGCGCCGCTTGCAGGACGCGATCCACCGTCCCATCGGCATCGCGCACGCCGATGGCGGCCCCAGTCGGTCCAGCTACCCCCATGAGGATGAGACCGCCCTGGCTGTTCGCCATCGCCGTCATGGTGGTGGCAATGATGCCCAGAGGAGTCTGCTCGCTAAACCAGTCCACCCGTGTGTGGCGGCCATCGCGGATAATCAGATTTAGGTCTGGTTCGTTCATTATTCATCTGCCATTGAGTCGTCGGCATCATCTTCCTGATCGTTGCGTTTCGCATCGCGTTTGCGACCTTCTGTGGGCGGCTCCAGCAGCACCAGGTCAATGACCTGCTGCATATTATCGACCAGGTGGATATTCAGGTCGCGCAGGGCATTCTGGGGAATATCGACCAGGTCTTTCTGATTGTGGGCCGGCAAAATGACATTCTTGATCAGTGCCCGCCGGGCCGCCATGACTTTTTCCTTGACCCCACCGATGGGCAGCACCTTGCCGCGCAGGGTAATCTCGCCGGTCATGGCGAAGTCGTGGCGCACTTTACGCTCGGTCAGGGCGGAGATAAGCGCAGTGGCAAGGGTGATCCCGGCTGATGGGCCTTCTTTGGGGACTGCGCCTTCCGGTACATGCACATGAATATCGTAGTTTTCGAAATCCTCATTGGGCAGATCCAGATCTTCGGCCCGCGAACGCACATAACTCAGGGCGGCCTGAGCGGATTCCTGCATGACTTCGCCGAGGTTGCCGGTCATCATGAGGCTGCCCTTGCCCGCCAGCAGTGAGACTTCGAAGATGGTGATGTCACCGCCGCCGTAGGTCCAGACTAACCCGGTCGTCACGCCGATCGCATCTTCGTCGAGCGAGCGCGTGCCGATGAAGTAGGGCGGTCCGAGATACTTGGCTGCCAGATGTGCGCTGATTTTCTGTGGGCGGCGTTTTCCCTCGGCCACCAGACGCGCAACTTTGCGGCAGATATTGGCGATCTCCCGGTTGAGATTGCGCACCCCAGCTTCGTAAGTATAGTCGCGGATGATGGTTTGCAGCGCGCCTTTGTCGAACCTCAGGGGCACGTCGTCCAGGCCATGTCGTTCGAGCTGCTTGGGAATCAGGAACTGGTTGGCGATGACGATCTTTTCTTCCTCGATATAACCGGAAAATTCGATTACTTCCATCCGATCCAGCAGCGCCGGAGGCAGCGTATCGAGTTCATTGGCAGTCGTGATGAACAGGACATTCGACAGATCGTAGGGCACTTCCAGATAATGATCGGAAAAAGCGGCATTCTGTTCCGGGTCGAGCACTTCCAGCAGCGAATCCGCCGGGTCGCCTCGAAAATCCATACCCAGCTTGTCGATTTCGTCCAGCATAAAGACCGGGTTGATCGTCCCGGCACGCTTCATGGTTTGCAGGATGCGGCCCGGCAGCGCGCCGATGTACGTGCGGCGATGCCCTCGGATTTCGGCTTCATCGCGCACCCCGCCCAGGCTGACGCGCACGAATTCGCGGCCCAGCGCACGGGCAATGCTTTTCCCTAATGAAGTCTTGCCCACGCCGGGTGGTCCGACGAAGCACAATACCGGGCTGTCCATTTTGCTGCCCGCCAGTTGGCGCACGGCGATGTATTCCAGTATCCGATCTTTGATCTTGGGCAGGCCGTAATGCTCGGCGTCGAGCACCTGTTGAGCATTTTTGACGTCGAGGTTATCTTCGCTGGCCTGGGTCCAGGGCAGGCTGGTGATCCAGTCGATATAGGTGCGGATGATGCCTACTTCCGGCGCAATGGGCGGCATGATCGACAGCCGGGACATCTCTTTCATGGCCCGCTCGTGCACTTCCTGCGGCAGGTGCGCCTCGATGATCTGGGTGCGCACATCGTCCAGTTCCTGCTGGAAAATGTCGCCTTCGCCCAATTCGGTCTGGATCACGCGCATTTGCTCACGCAGGTAGATTTCACGCTGGCCGCGCTCCATTTCCTGTTGGACCTGAGCGCTGATTTCATCCTCGATTTCCAGCACGTTCAGTTCTTTGCTGAGCAGCATGGCGACATGGCTGAGACGTTCACCGACATCGAACATTTCCAGCACCCGCTGGCGTTCTTCAGACGACAGCGACAGCGTGGAGGTGATCAGGTCAGAAAGCCAGCCGGGATCGTCGGCATTCATGGCGTAGATGAGGACATCTTCGGGAATATTGGCGTTCAGATCTACCGCCCGCTTGAACATGTTGACGACGGCTTTCATCAGCGTGGTCTGTTCAGGTGTCGGTTCCTGGTCTTCTTCCTCAACCGGGCGAGCGAGGGCCATGATGTACGGCTCGGTCTGGACAATCTTGACGATTTCCACCCGCTGGCGGCCCTGGGCCAGCATGCTGTTGGTTTCATCCGGCATCCGCAGAATGCGCCCAAGCGCAATTTCGGTGCCGATCGTGTAGAGTTCATCCGGCGACGGATTCACCACTGCCGGGTCGCGCTGCGCGATGCCAATGATCGTATGGCGCTGGTCGAGCGCAGCTTCGGCGGCGGCGACGGCGTTCTTGCCTTCCAGAAACAGGGGCGTGACGACATGGGGGTAAATGACCATACCCTGCAACGGCACAACGGGGCAGGTAATGTATCCCTGATGATCAGGTTGTGTGTCTGGGATGTTATAGAAATCATTTGTGCCGTTTCGAACTGTCAATGACGGTATCTCCTTACGAACATGAGAATGACGTATCGGGGAGTTTACCGCAGTCTGTGGTCAGGGTAAAGCGTCTGGACAGATGGTTGAGGTGTACGCTAGACTCGACCCTATTCGCGGTTGAGCAGGATGAAGATGGATGCGAATTCAACTGGTGATTGGCGCGGCGCTTGTGGGCATGATTATTATCCTCATCGTCGGGCAGGCGCTGCTCCAGCCGGATTTACCGCTGATTATGGATGCGGCGTTTTCATTATCGACGATCACCCCAAACGCTGATGGCGATGCGGACGTCACGACGTTCAGCTACAGTCTGTCGCGTAATGCGCGTGTGTCCCTGACTTTCGATGCGACTGATGGGGCCAGCTACATATTCCGTCAGGACGAAGCGCGCATTGCGGATGACTATCGGGTGGATTTCAGCGGGGTGGTCGATGGCTATCTGAACGACGGAGAAGTTATCGATGGGGCCGTTTTGCGTCGGCTGATCCCCGATGGTGACTACACCTGGTACCTGGCGGCCACGGGCGAGGGCGGCGAGCAGGACGCACGCAGCGGCAGCCTGACCGTCCGCGATGCCGATGCGCCGCTGCCCAGGATCACCACGTTCAGCATCTGGCCGGACGTTTTTACCCCCAATCAGGATGGGATCAACGACCGCACGGAGATCAACATCTATCTGGAAAAAGATGCGGACTTGCAGGTTTACCTGCTCGGCGAGGATTCGACCAAGATTTATGTCGCCGAACGAGAAGAAAGCCGCGACCCTGGCGAAGCGGGCCGTCACCGCTATGATTATGAAGGCGGCGTGGACCTGGATGCCGATCCGCCGCCCGATGGCGACTACACCGTGGTGGCACAGGCTCAGGATGCAGAAGGGCAGGTCATTCAGCGGACGGGCAGGCTCACGATTCGGGATGGCGGCAAGCCGCTGGCCGAAATCGTGCCGCAAAATGTGGGGGTGGATGTCGTTTTTGCCGTGCAGCCCTATGACGAACGCTATTTTACAGCGGCGGATGCGCCAGGGGATCTGATCGCGCCGCCAGACGATGTGCAGGATGATGCGGCCAACACGATTCAGATGCCGCTGGGGGATATGCTCGTCTTCAAGCTGACGGTCGAAAATTACGGCAAAGCGCCGATTCGCACCAGCGGGCCACCGCCCGGTACAGTCTATCAACAGGCCCAGCGCGCGGCGACCTTCAATGCCTTTGATGAAGCGGGCGCGTGGCGAGTCGGCATCGACTGCTCAACTGCGGCGACCGACTATCCCTGGCGCTGGGCGCTGGGAACCGATTCCGATCTGGTGGAAGAATTTGACCCCTACAGCGGGAATACCTATCATTATCTGCCCGCAGGCCAGCGCGTGGAGGTGTGGGGTGCGGTCCGCATGACGGAGATTCAGGCGCTGAATCCGCAGAACTGCTGGGCGGGCCTGATTCACGAATTTGTCGAGGTGAGCATCTGGAATACGAATGTGGGCAGCCGCGAGATCTTCTTGATTGATCCCAACGCCGCTGCCATGCGTTCAGGAGGCGACTAATGCGATTCGGTGGGCCAATCTTCAATAATCCGGGTGATCCCGATGAGTGGGTGGCCGCGCTGCGGAACAAGGGCTATAGTGCCGCTTACTGCCCGGTTGCTTATGGCACCGACGGGGCGACCATTCGGGCCTATGCGCAGGCGGCCGGCGCCGCCGACATTGTGATTGCCGAAGTGGGTGCATGGAGCAACCCGATCAGCCCGGACGACGCGGTGCGCCAGGCAGCCATCGAAAAGTGCCAGCAGCATCTGGCGCTGGCGGATGAAATTGGGGCGATCTGCTGCGTCAATATTACGGGTGCGCGCGGAGAAATCTGGGATGGTCCCTATGCGGACAACCTGACGGATGACACCTTCGATCTGATCGTGGAAACTGTGCAGCACATCATCGACGCGGTGAAACCAGTGCGCACGTTTTATACGCTGGAAACCATGCCCTGGGCCTATCCCGATTCGCCGGACAGCTACCTGTCGCTGCTCAAGGCCATTGATCGCCCCCAACTTGCCGCGCATCTCGACCCGGTGAATATGATCTCCAGCCCGCAGCGCTTCCTGAATAACACGCACTTTCTGCGGGAATGTTTTCAGAAGCTCGGTCCATATATCAAAAGCTGCCATGGGAAGGACATCACGCTGTCGGATCAACTGACGGTTCACCTGGACGAAGTGCGTCCCGGCCTGGGGTCACTGGATTACCGGACGCTGCTACGCGAAATGAACCGCTTGCCGGTGGACACGCCGCTCATGCTGGAACACCTGGAAACCGAGGCGGAGTACGCGCAGTCGGCAGCGTATGTACGCCAGGTCGCGCGGGACTGCGGCGTTGCCATGCGCTGATTTGCCCCACCGGTCAAACGGTTGTACCATAACATTCAGGTTCCCTTGTTGTGCGGGAGTGCGCGTGATTAATCGCAAGGCTTTTCCTCGACTGGTGCTGATTCTCGTCATCGCGCTGGCGGCCTGTCGCCGCGCCGAGGTCGAGCAGGGGCCGATTGCCGCAGCCACGGCGACGGCGACTCCACGCTCGACACCGCTGCCGCCTGTGCCAACGGCTATTCCACCCGGCACAGACGATAACCCCATCCGTATGCTGATCAATCCTGCCAGGACGGTGACGGATGCCCAGACTACCCGCTTCGAAGAAGCCCTGCAAGCAGAGTCGGACCTGGTGGTGGACGTCAGCGTCGTCGATCGGTACGCCGAGGCCCTGGCCGCCTTGTGCGATTCCAGTCCAACCAATGTCGTGGTGGCCTGGCTGGATGGCGTGACCTACGAAGCGGCGACTGCTCAAAACTGTGGCGAGCCGGTGATGCAGGTTCTGCACGGGCGGGGCAGCAGCGCGAGTTCTGGTGATGTGGGGCAGATTGTGGTCATCCGGCAGGGATTCAGCCAGGTTTCTTCTCTGGCCGGGCGGACGTTCTGCCGCCTGGGGGTGGACGATTATTATGGCTGGCTGGTGCCGTCCCTTATCATGCGGGTCAATGGGGTCGATCCGGTGCAGGACCTGAAGGCGGTCGTCGATTATGACAGCCGCAATGCCTTGATCGAAGCCCTCATCGACGGCGATTGTGACGCGATCGGGATGTCCGAAAGTGCTTTCGAGGACCTGCGCGACTCGCAGAAAGAAGAACTGAAGTCGATCGTCTCGACGCCTGCGCTGCCTTTTGCCATCCTCGTATATCCCCTGAGTTTGCCGCTTGGCGAACGCATCCGCCTGGATAACGCGCTCCAGGGGTTGGCGGCAGATTCGGAGGGCCGTTCCGTGATGCAGGCGCTGCTCGAACAGGACAGTCTGGTGCGGGTCAGCCGCGATGATTTTGAGGAACTGACGAATTTCCTGTCACGCACTCGGCTGGATTTCGCTCAATTGGGGAATTGATGCCCGATCTGGCGGTGATCGTCGTCACCTGGAATGTACGCGAACTGGCCCTGAATGCCCTGAACAGCCTGTATGCCGATCTGGACGGTCATGGCCCGGCGCAGACCCAGGTTTACGTGGTCGATAACGCGTCCTCCGATGAAACTGTTTCCGCAGTGGCGTCCGCTTTTCCCCAGGTCCACCTGATTGCCAGCGACCACAATCTCGGCTTTGGCGGGGCCAACAATCTGGCGCTGCGTGCGATCGGTTTTGGTTCACAGCCATCCGATCAGCTCCCGCGCGCCGTGTACCTGCTCAACCCGGATACGCTTACACAGCCGGGAGCGACCTGTATGCTGTTCGATGCCCTGATGCGTGAGCCGTGCCTGGGGTTGGTTGGCGCGCGGCTGGATTATGGCGACGGTCGATTTCAGCACAGCTCCTTTCGATTTCCTGGTTTACAGCAGTTGTGGGTGGAGTTCTTCCCGACTCCGGGACGGCTCTACGAGAGCAGCTTTAACGGGCGCTATCCACGCCACCTGTATGACTCCGCTCAGTCGTTTGCGATCGACTTTCCGTTGGGGGCGACGATGATGCTGCGCCGCGAAGTCATCGAACAGACCGGCGGGTTTGACGAAGGCTACTTCATGTACTGTGAGGAAATCGATTGGGCCTGGCGCATCCATGATGCCGGTTGGGAGGTGAAGTGTGTCCCGGCAGCCCGAGTGACTCACCTCGAAGGCCAGAGTACGGGGCAGGTGCGCCCGCAAAGCGTGATCAACCTGTGGCGCAGCCGACTGCGGCTGTATGACCAGCATTACCCGGCCTGGAAAGCAGGGATTGCCCGGTGGATGATCCGGTTGGGAATGGAGCGCAGGCTACGCGCGCTGCGTCAGGACAACGCCCTGCCTGCGGATCAACGCGCGGCGCTGCTGGCGGCTTATGCGGAAGTTCAGGGTATGGCACGAAGGCGGGGCGCATGAGATTGACAGTAGTGATTCTGACGTACAATGAGGCGGTACATATTCAAGCCTGTATCGAAAGCGTCCTCTTTGCCGACCAGGTGGTGGTGTTTGACTCTTTCAGTCAGGATGACACCGTCCGCCGCGCCGAGCAAGCCGGTGCCCGCGTGATCCAGCATCCGTTTGAGCATTATGCCAGCCAGCGGAATGCCGCGCTGGATGCCGTCGCTCCCACGTCTGATTGGGTGCTGTTCGTGGATGCTGATGAGCGGGTGACCCCGGAACTGGCCGTCGAAGTGCGACAGGCGATTGAGAAACCCGATAGGGCCGGATGGCGCGTGCCCCGCCACAATTATCTGTTTGGCAGGCTGACGCGTGGAGCCGGCTGGTTTCCAGATTATCAAACGCGCCTGCTGCGGATTGGCGCCGCGCGTTACGATCCGACGCGGCAGGTTCACGAACTGGTGGAGTTGGATGGGCCAGAAGGCACGCTGGCGAATCCGCTTATCCATTACAACTACCAGGATACTGCCCAATTTCACCGCAAACAGCAGATTTACAGCGCCTACGATGCTCGCATTCTGTACGAGCAGGGCGTTCGCCCAAAGCCGCAGAATTATGTCCTGCAACCCTGGCGGCAGTTCTGGTGGCGGTTTGTGACGCTTAAGGGGTATCTGGACGGCTGGCATGGCCTGCGGTTGAGCGCGTGGATGGCGTGGTACGAACTGCGGAAGTATGCCCAGCTCAGGCGGATGTGGGGCGGCACATGACCGCCCCATCGTGTGATCACCGATCAGGGAATGGCGGGGACGAGCAGCCCATAATCGCCGCTGGTGCGCCGGTACAGGACATTGATAACCTGGGTATCCGCGTTATAAAACATGAAGAACGAATGCCCTAACAGTTCCATCTGCTCGATGGCCTCGACCTCGGTCATGGGCGACAACTGCACATCCTTCCGGCGGGCGATGGGGACCATATACTCTTCGGCCCCTTCAAGCTGTGTTTCATAGTCTCCAGACGACAGATCGCCATTTTCTTCCACGAATTCTTCGATGTCCGGGATGTCTTCCGCGAGGCTCAATTCTTCCAGTGTCGCGGTAAAACGTTCCTTACCTTTGCGGATGCGACGACCCTTGAAGCGCTGGACGCGGCGGTACATCTTATCGACCGCCTTGTCGATCGCTTTTTTGACATCGCCGCCCGTTTTTTCTTCCGCGCGCAGGATCGCACCGCGTGAATGCCGGACGGTGATCTGGGCGCTCACCAGGTCTTCGCCTCGTTTGGTGTGTTCGTGGGACAGGTCCAACTGGATTTCGCGGATGCGTGGCAGATATCGATCGAGCCGGTCCAGTTTTTTTCTGGCATGAGCCTCAATATCCTCCGTGATCTTGACGTTTGTTCCCTGAATGGTCACGTCCATTGCGAACTCCTTTGCGTAGCAAATAAGCGTAGAACTATCCCCGGGCTGCGGTCACAGTCAGGCCGTAGACAGCCGATGCGCCTGCCTCCAGCACGGCCTGTGCGCAGGCCTCAAGGGTCGCACCCGTTGTATAAACATCATCGATCAGTAAGATGGTCTGGTGGGCGATCAGGTCGGGCCGAGCCCGGAACGCATCCTGCACATTGGCCTGGCGCTCCTCGGCATTCAGGCCGACCTGAGAGCGGGTATCGATCTGCCGTTCAAGTGCTTGCGAGAGCATGGGAATGCCCGTCACCTCGGAAACGGCACTCGCGAGTAATGCAGCCTGATTGTAACCACGCTGCTGCTGCCGGTCGATGTGTAATGGCACGGGCACGAGGGTGTCGATTGTCCAACTCGTATCCGCGAGCCGGGCGGCCAACCGCTGTCCAAGTGGCACCGCGATTTGGCGGATGTTCTCGTATTTTAAGGCCCACAGCCCCTGCTGGAGTCTGCCCTCATGAAGTCCTGTGACGGCCACAGCCTGGAGGGAAGCGCTGGTGCTGAGTGAACGTACCGCTGGGAAGGGCAGACGCTCGACTTCCTGAGCGCAGATCGCGCACCAGATCGAATCGACTCTGCCACAGCCTGCGCAGCGGGGCGGAAACAGCAGGTCCAGGCCAAAATCCAGCCAGCGCCGCACAGGGTCGCGAGACAAAAGAAGCCCAGGCACGTGCCGGGCTTCTAGATGATTCCTGAATGGGAGAAAGATCGCTGGCATACAATCAGCATTTCCGGTGATACGCGCTGGATGGTCGTGGTTGTGGCGGCTAAAACGCTCCTGTCGTGCCCGATGATTTCATCAGGATAATGGCTGCCGGGCCGAGGAGCACGATCCAGATCGACGGGAAGATCAGCAGCACCATCGGGATCATCATCTTGACCGGGGCCTGATGCGCCTTTTCCTGCGCACGCTGGCGGCGCTTCACGCGCATCTGATCGGACTGCACACGCAGGATATTCGCCATGCTGACGCCCAACTGATCCGCCTGGATGATGGCGGCAGTGAAGCTGGTGACGTCCGGTACATCCATGCGGTCGGACATATCGCGCATGGCTTCGCGCCGCTGCTTACCCAGCTGAATTTCCCGCAGCACGCGGCCAAAGGCAATCGCCAGTTCGTTGTCCCACTTTTCGTAAACCTTGCCCATCGCCATGTCGAAGCCGAGGCCAGCATCCACGCAGATGACCAGCAGATCGAGCGCGTCGGGCAGGGCCTTCTGAATATTTTCCTGCCGCCGCGAAATCTTGCTGCGTATCCACAGCAGGGGGAAAAAGTAACCCAGCGCGGCACCACCCACCGTGTACAGCAGCGCCTGAGTCGGGGCTGTATTCGCCGTAAACACGAAGAACAGCAGGAATGCCAGAAGACCGAGGCCGACGGTTGCGACGATGCGCAGGGCGAAGAAGGAAGTCGGTTCCAGTGAACCCGCCATCCCGGACAGTTCGATCAGGCGGCGCGCTTCCTCAAGCTGCTTTTCCGGGGTAAACCGAATGGTGATATCTGCGATTTTTTTCAGGATCGGGATCAACACGCGATCGCGGAAGGATAACGAGAGTTCGATTTCCTCAAGCGACTGCGGAATTTCACGTTCGCCGTACTGGGCCAGGCGCTCCTGAAGTGGGTCGCGGTTGTTGTCTTCCCGCAGGCCAAGATAGACCAGTCCGGCAATGATCGCCAGGCCGATGACAATCGCAATGGGGATAATCAGATTTTCCATCTTTCGACTGTCCTTAGATTTCAATCTGGACGATTTTTTGGACGAGGGCAGAACCGATGCCAATCAGCGCCAGGGCAATACCCAGGAGCGGCCAGCCACAGG
>JAIOHO010000488.1 GCA_019912905.1 Anaerolineae bacterium | reverse complement strand
AGATTCTGCGGGTGCTGCAATATCTGCCCGATGTGCTGGAAAAACAGGAGCCGGTTCGCCCGGCGCAGCGGCGCGTGGATGACCTGCTGAATCGTATGACCGAGGACGAGCTGGATGTTCTGCGCTCGCGGCTGGCCGACCGGGATGACCCCGACTATGAGCCGCTGGAACATCTCCTGGCGGAAGATCCGGGCAAGCGCAAACATCGATGATCGGGTAAAACAGAGGGACACCACGATTTTTGCACAGGAGACTTTTTTCGAGATGCCCTTTATCAGCTATTTTCATCTCAGCTTCACCGTGTCCGACATCGAACAATCCGTGCACTTTTACCGGGATGTGCTCGGCCTCAAGCTGGTGCATCGTATGGTCCACGATCAGGCCTATACCAGCACGCAGATCGGCTTTGCCAATGCGCTGCTGAAGGTGGCGCTGTTCACGCTGGCGGATATGCCTCAGGGTCAGGCTCCATCCGGCCATTTTCTCGAACTGATCGAGTACGTCAACCCGCGCGGCGAGCCGGTGGAAACGGCCACCAACCGGCCTGGTGTGGCGCATCTGGCCCTTCAGGTCGATGACATTCACGCCGAGTTCGAACGCCTGAAAGCGTTGGGCGTGCGCGCGAAATCTGACGCGCCGGTCAAAGTCACGCATGGGCGGCATACGGGCGGCTGGACGTGTTATATGCTCGACCCGGACCACATCACGCTGGAGATGGTCCAGCTTCCGGTGCCGTTCGAACCCGACGATCTGCCGTAAATCAGCCCTGAGTTGAGGAGTATTCCCTATGGATGATACACCGGTCGCTTTGGATTCTTACGAAGCGATGGCCGAGCGCTATGCAGAGGCCGTCAGGACGAAGCCGTACAACGCCCATCTCGAACGTCCGGCGCTGCGGGCGCTGCTGCCGGAGGTGCGCGGCTTCCGGATTCTGGACGCAGGCTGTGGGGCGGGCATCAACCTCCCCTGGCTGCTGGAACAGGGCGCGCGCGAGGTGGTCGGCGTCGATGTCAGCCCCAGGATGCTCGCCCTGGCGCGGCAGGAAGCGCCTTCGCCCCAGGTCGCGCTGCACGTGGCCGATCTGGGACGCCCGCTGGATTTTCTGGTGGACGCGTCCTTCGATGGGGTGTTTTCGTCGCTGGTTGTCCATTACATCAGGGATCAGGCCGCTTTATTTGCCGAGTTTGCGCGGCTGCTGCGGCCCGGCGGATTCTTCGTCTTCTCGACCCATCACCCCTATGCCGATCACCAGTGGCATGGAGGCTCGTACTTTGAAACTCGTCTGGTCACCGATGAATGGCGCATGGCCGGTGAGCCGATGACGGTGTCCTATTATCGCCGTCCGTTGAGCGCCGTCACTGGTGCGCTGGCCGGGGCCGGGTTCGTCATCGACCGCCTGACCGAAGCGCTGCCGACCCCGGAATTTCAACGCCTGGACCCGGAGGGCTATGCCCGCCAGATGGAGAAACCCTCTTTCCTGTGCGTGAGGGCCACTTGTTGCGAAAGCGAACCACCTCACTAGAATCATTTCCTAAGGGACGTCCGTGAGCCAGATAGGTCAGGACTATGACTCGCATCTTCATCTCCTACCGCCGCACCGACAGCCAGGCCTTTGCAGACCGCATTTACAGTTCGCTTGCTCATGAGTTTGGCGCGCCGGAAGTCTTCCAGGATGTCGAAGATATTCCACCGGGCGTCGATTTCCGCACGTTTCTGAACGAAGCGGTGTCATCCTGTGACGTGCTGCTGGTCATCATTGGGCGTACTTGGGCCGATGTGACCGATGCTCAGGGGCAGAAACGGCTCGACGACGCGGACGATTTCGTTCGCATCGAGGTCGAGTCGGGTCTCAAGCGCAGCGATATGCTGGTCATCCCGGTTCTGGTGGATGATGCGGCCATGCCGCGTGCAGCGAGTCTGCCCGAAAGCCTGCGGGTGCTCACGTATCGCAACGCCGCTACCGTGCGCCATAATCCCTACTATGAATACGACATCAACCAACTGACCCGGCACATCCGTGCGCATTTTCCACTGCCGCGGCGACCCTGGCGGCTGGCCGCAGCGCTTGTGGTCGTCGCAGTCGCGGTCTTGATTGGGCGCGAGGTGCTCAACCGTCTGCCTGGGCAGGTCGTTGATGAGCCGACACCGACCCAATCGGTCACTTCTGTGACCGAAAATATGTCCACGACCGCCACTATTCAGCCATCCGATACACCCCTACCTGAAGCCAGTCCCATCGCAGCAGCGACGGATCAGCCAACGCCGATAGCAGCAGGTCTGCCGGGTGGCACGCCCATCACGGCTAACCGTCAGTGGACCGTGCAGTCGCGCACGTTTGACGGGGTCGAAATGGTGCTTGTGCCAGCAGGCAGTTTTCAGATGGGGGATGACGATGGCCGCACTCAGGAGCGTCCTGCCCATGAAGTCCGCTTCGACGCGCCCTTCTGGATCGACCGGTTTGAGGTCAGCAATCAACAGTTTAATGATCTGGAAGGCGTGGCCGGGGCGCAGGGCCGGTGGCCTGGGCCGGATTATCCGCGCGTCATGATGCTGTGGGATGAAGCCCGTGATTTTTGCGAAAAACGAGGCGCGCGGCTGCCCACTGAAGAAGAATGGGAATACGCGGCGCGCGGGCCGGATCATCGCCTGTATCCCTGGGGGAATGTGTTTAATGCGGATTATGTCATCTACGCGGCCAATTCGGAGAATCAACCGGCGCACATTGGACCGGGGTGGCGTCCTGAACTCAGCGCTTCATGGGTGGGTGCGTATGATCTGAGCGGCAGCGTTTGGGAGTGGATGCGAAACGGGTACTATGATTATCCGAACGGTTCACCCCGGGCCGGAACGCATGTCAGGCGGGGCGGCACATGGCTGACCACTTCCGAATACGCACTGCGGGCAACCTACCGTGAAAATGAAGCGGTTCTTCGGGACAATGCGATCGGTTTTCGCTGTGTGCGCGATTTTCACGTGGATGACCTTGGCTGACCCAACCGGTAAAGTCTGTGACGTTAATCCATGCGAATGCCGCCGTTGACGTCGAGGGTCGCGCCGGTGATGTAGCCCGCCTGATCGGAGGCCAGGAACACGGCGGCCCCGGCATAATCCTGCGGCGTGCCCAGGCGCTGAAGTGGCACGGTCTGGCGCATCTGTTCCAGCAGTGCCGGGTCATCCCAATCGGCGGTCAGGTCGGTGTGCGAGGGACCCGGTGCGATGGTGTTGACTGTGCCGTAGGGGGCCAGATATTTGGCGAATGACTTGGTGACGGAAAACAGCGCGGCTTTGGTTGCGGCGTATACCGAAATCTGGGCGGTGCCGCCGGTTTTGCCGCCCACTGAACTGATGTTGATAATGCGTCCGGTCTGCCGCGCGCGCATGTGCTGGGCCGCCGCCTGCGACAGGAAATAGGGTCCGCGCAGATTGATGGCGATGAGTTGGTCGAAGAAGGCCGGGTCTACCTCGTCGATGGGGCGGATCGGGCAGATGGCGGCATTGTTCACCAGGATATCGAGCTGCCCGGCCTGAGAGAGGACATCGGCGACCAACTGGCGGCAGCTACTGACATTGGCTGCATCCACATGCAGGGCCATTGCTCGCTCGCCAAGCACTGCAGCGGTCTGCTGGGCGGCGGGCAGGTCGAGGTCGGCGATGATGACCTGTGCTCCGGCAGCATGCAGCGCGCTGGCAATGGCGCGTCCGATACCCCGTGCTGCGCCGGTCACGACGGCGGTTTTGCCGCCCAATTGGATGTGCATGGTCTGCTCCCCATACTCGTCATTCAGGGTCAAATCGGCTATTATAATCACAGTTGTTCCACAATACAGAAATTAGGGACTTACACGAGTAACCTTCCGGGGGGTTTTATGCCAGAACGAATGCCAAATATCGTCCTCATGGGGATCGATTCGCTGCGGGCCGATCACCTGAGCTGCTATGGATATGATCGCTTGACCACGCCGCACATTGATCATTTCGCCCAAAGCGGCACCCTGTTTGAACGGACCTACAGCGCCCATATTCCGACGACCAGTGCCTATGCCTCGATGCTGACCGGCATGGACTGCTTTGGGACGCAGGTCGTCGCGCTGCGGCACAAAGGTGAACTGAGGTCCGAAGTCAAGACCCTGGCTGAAATTCTGCGGGATTTCGGCTACAACACCACCTGCGTCGGTTTCAGCGGTAACCCGTCTTCACGCGGGTTCGACAAGTATCTCGATTACCAGGCATGGGGCAGTTGGGACGAAGGCCGCCTGCCCAAGGCGCAGAGCCTCAACGACGTGGCCCTGCCGGAACTGGAGCGGCTGGTGGGCGAAGACAAGCCCTTCTTCCTGTTCCTGCGGCACATGGACCCGCACGCGCCCTATCTGCCGCCCGTGCCCTTCGAGCGCATGTTTTACCAGGGGAACGAAACCGATCCCAACAACCACTCGATGGAGCCGGTGTTCGCCTTCAAGCCGTTTGCCGACTTCATCAAAAGCTGGCTGCCGCCTGAAGTGACCGACAAGGATTACGTGATCGCGCAGTACGACGG
>JAIOHO010000487.1 GCA_019912905.1 Anaerolineae bacterium | reverse complement strand
GGTATCACCAGCAGGCGCGCCCGAACCCGCTGACCGCGCACGACTGCCGCCGCTGCCGCGATGTCTTCCAGACGGCCATTGGTGCATGTGCCGATGAAGCCAAAATCGATGTGCTGCCCGGCGACTTCGGAAACACGCGCCACATGATCGACGGTATGCGGACACGACACAACCGGTTCGATACTGCTCAGATCGATGGTGTGTGCTTCGCTGTAAGCGGCGTCGGCATCCGGGTAGAGGGCGCGCTCGCGGAAATAGTTCAGCCGGTCCTGCCAGCGGTCCGGGCGGCTGCGGCGAAGCTGCTGCTCGATCCACCCCCAGGTGACGTCATCCGGCGCGATATAAGCGCTTTTGGCTCCCATCTCGGCCATCATATTGGGCAGCACCGCGCGCATGTCCGGCGTCATCGTGGCGATTCCCGGCCCGTCGAATTCGACCGCCATGTAGTTTGCGCCCTCGGCATAAAGCTGCCCGATCAGGCTGATCGTCAGGTCTTTGGACATGACGCCGGGCGCAAGCTGGCCGGTCAGCGTCACCCGCAGCGTCTCCGGCACGCGCAGCCATAACTGCCCGGTGGCCCAGATCGCGGCGATTTCGGTGCGGCCAATCCCCGCGCCGAACGCCCCTAGCCAGCCGCAGTGTGTGCTGTGACTGTCCGCCCCCAGCAGGATCATCCCCGGTCCGACGACCCCTTCCTCACAGTGGACCTGATGGCAGATGCCGCGCCCGACCTCGAAGAAATTCTGGACGCCGAACTCGGCGACGAAGCGGCGAATATCGGCATGATTCTGGGCGTGCTTCGGCGTCGGCGGCGGTGCCGCATGATCCAGCGTGATCGCCAGACGGTCGGGATACCTGATGCGGCCATGTGGCAGTTCACCAAACAGTTTCCAGATGGCCGCCGTGTTGTCGTGGCTGAGCACCACGTCCGGCTCAATATCCAATACCTCGCCGGGTTGGACCGACTCGCGGCCAGCGCCCCGTGCCAGGATTTTTTCGACGAAGGTCGCGCTCATTGGGGTATTCCTGCTCGAGTCAGGACCTGACTGTGCAGCACAGCGTCCACATCCTCAATGGTGATGCGCCGTTCGTCGGCCAGCACCTTGATCCGCTGAGTCGCGCCGCGCAGGGCTTCCTCCGTCAGCGCCAGGCCCAACGTTGCCGCCCGATCGCGCACCGCGTTCCAGCCCACCAGCCGGTGCGCCAGGTCAATCGAGCGCCGCAGGCCGAACTCCGCCGGGTCGATGGCTTCGTAGCTGGTCGGGTTTTGCAGTACGGCATTGGTATGGACCCCGGCTTTATGATGGAACGCCGTGCGCCCGGTTATCGGCGTGTTGAACGGAATTTCGATGCCCACTTTGCGGGCCACGAGTTCTTCCACTTCACGCAGCATCGGCAGGTCATATTTGCGCACCAGCTCGCGATCGATCGTGTACAGGCGCGCAATCAGCCCACCCAGCGAGGTGATCCCGTTGCGCTCGCCGATGCCCAGCACGGTGGTATCAATGTGGGTGGCACCGGCTTGCAGCGCGCACAGGGCATTGGCGATGGCACAGCCGCTGTCATTGTGCCCGTGAAATTCGATGTCACAGTCCACCGCCTGTCTCAGGCTGCTGATGAGGTTGAACGTCCGCATCGGGTCAGCGATGCCCACTGTATCGGCGACCCCAACCCGGTTGACCCCTTCCAGGTCCATCGCCCGGTAGACCGTAAAGACATCCGCGAGGTTGCTGCGGAAGGTGTCTTCGGTGCTGAAGCGCGTCTCGATCCTCTGGCTTTTTAACCAGGCGACGATCTCCCGACTGACTTCGATAATCTCCTGCAAACTCTTGCCGTGACTGTACTGGCGCATGTAGGCCGAAGTGCCGACGTAAATATCGACGCCGTCCACGCCGCAGTCCACCGCCAGCTTCGCTTCATCCATGCGGGCACGGATGTGGGTCAGCAGCCGGAAACGGCGCGGCATCCGGGCAATCGCCCGCAGATCGATTTCACTGGTCGGGCTGGCGATCGGCGTCGTCAGTTCGAGATATTCCACACCAAAAGCATCCAGCGCGGCGGCGACTTCCAGCTTATCGGCAGTCGAGAAGTGGCCGCCTTCAAATTGTTCGCCTTCACGCAGGGTCGATTCAATAATGTTGAACTGGGCAATCTGGTGTCGCATTCATTCCTCATCTCTCTACGTGCCTAAAAAAACAAAAGCCGCGTCCGGTCTGGACAGCGGCAGGCAGCAAGCGCAGCACAACCGTCCAGACTCATGAGTCCGGCTGCTTCCCCTGCTTCGACTTATTTTCAAAACCGTTCATGCAAACCCCTTAAGAAACAAAAAACCTGCGCCGGTCGTCCGGGCAGGTTGTGTTTCTTCGTTGGCAAACGAAAAACCCCGGACTAGTCGTCGGGCCAGGTCTTCTTCGCCTTCTTGCTGACAATGAACTGTTGCATGAAAATCCAGTGATACTCACTTTGAACGAGCATAGCATACTCAATAAAATTGGAACAGGCCAGCGGTGATAATATACAAAGATTCTTGTGCAGTTTGCTGGCAGGCCGCAAGGCAGACGATAGCTGGAATATGATAAGTATGGAGCAGAACCTGCTGTTGAAAGGAGCACCACCTTGAAGATTTTTGTCCCTGGACGCATCTGCCTGTTCGGTGAGCATTCCGACTGGGCCGGGGGCTATCGACGCATCAACTCGGAGATCGAAAAAGGCTATGCGCTGATCGTTGGCACCAATCAGGGGATCTATGCCGACATCGCACCGCACCCGGACAAACTGATCCTGACCTCGACCGGGCCGGATGGCACGCGCCAGGGTCCCCACGAAATTCCGATGGAACTGGATGCTCTGCTGGAAGAAGCCCAGCGCGGCGGCTTCTGGAGCTACATCGCCGGCGTGGCCTATCAGATCATGACTCATTACCATGTGCGCGGCCTGGTGCTGAACAACTATAAAACCGACATGCCCGTGAAGAAAGGGCTGTCGTCCAGCGCCGCCATCTGCGTGCTGACCGCGCGGGCGTTTAACCGCGTTTATGACCTCAAAATGACGGTACGCGGCGAAATGGAAATGGCTTAC
>JAIOHO010000486.1 GCA_019912905.1 Anaerolineae bacterium | reverse complement strand
GTATTACGGCCTGGGCGAAATTACCGTCGCGGTTTTTATGGGGCCGCTCATGGTGCTGGGTGCTTATTATGTGATGGCCCGGCAGTACGATTCGATTCCGGTGCTGGCCGGGCTGCCGATTGCTTTCATGGTCGCTGCGATCCTGCATGCCAATAACATCCGCGATAGGGATGCCGACCGTGTGGTGAACAAGCGCACGCTGGCGGTCCGCTTTGGTCTGCGCTTCGCGCGCGCCGAATACGTGTTCCTGGTCGGCGGGGCCTATGTCATGCTGGCGCTGCTGGTGCTGCTCCGGGTAATTCCCTGGCCCGCGCTGCTGGTTTTCGTGACTGCGCCGGAAGCCTACCGCGTGATCCGCATTGTCACGACCGAAGCCGATACTTCGCGGCTGCATCAGGCCAAGGGGCGCACAGCACGTCTGCACGGACGTTTCGGGTTATTCCTCGTGATCGGCTGGCTGATCTTCCTGCTGCTGCGGACCCTGCTTTAATCCCGCCGAGGCTGGTCACGGCGCACGGTGGCGGGGCGCATTGGCTGGATTTCCGAACGCTGCCCCCGCTCCAACGCCTGCAAAATCCGTTCCGTTTCCGGCGATAAATCGGTCACTCCCCGACGCGGGGTTTGTTCAGGTCCTTTGGGTTGTTGTACACGCATTCCGACTTCTCCTGCTCACGTCCGCAAAATTAGAACAAATATTCTATTCGTATTATAGCGGATTTCTGCCTACTAAGGTTTCATTTTTCTAACTTTAGTTGCCGACTTTTTGCGCCTGTGGATCGACGCAGCGTTTTCGGCTTATGGCTTCATGTGAGAGGGTCGGCCTTGCATTCGCGCTTGAACGTTTGCATTATTGCAAGAATACGCTATACTGCGCGCAAGTTTCAGGCGCGTTGTGCCAGCTTTTGTTAGTGGGTACGAAGGAGTTTCGTATGGTGGAAAAGGTCACTTCGCGGCTCGGCAAGCAGAGTGACGTCCTGCTGAGTGTGCTTCGAGACGCCTCCGGCGATTGGGTGACCCGCAGTGAGATCGCCAAAATGCTGGAGAAACGCAAGCTGTCCTCTTACGACATAGCGATGCTGGAATTTTTGCAGGAAAAGGGCCTTGTCGAAATCAAGCATCGTGATAACCGTACCCCCATCGGTTATGAATTTGTCTACCGCATCACAGAGCAGGCGCTGGCGGGCGATGCCGGTTGATGATCAGCCCACAGATGGTGTGAGCGAGGGATATTGATGAAGGTTATCACGTTATTGAATGAAAAAGGCGGCGTGGGCAAGACCACCCTGGCAACCCATATCGCCGCTGGGCTGGCAGTCAAAGGGCACCGCGTCATTCTGGTCGATTCAGATCCTCAGGGGCATGCTACCGTCGTCCTGGGTCTGCCCAAGGAACCCGGCATTTATAACCTGCTGGTCCGCGAGGCTCCCTTCAAAGAGACGATGCGCATTATCCCACCGGAACAGTATGGCATTCCGGGCGAACAGGTCACCGGCCAGTTATGCATCGTGCCTTCCAATATTGAGACTCGCAATATCGCCAATTCCATTTCGGATGCGTTTGCGGTCAGCGACCGACTGAGTGAGCTGGAGAGCTTTTTCGATTTTGTCATTTTCGATACCTCGCCTACTCCCTCGCTGCTGCATGGTTCGATCTATCTGGCGACGGACTATATTATTTACCCGACCAAGTGCGAGTACCTGTCCTTCGATGGACTTGTCGAAAGCATCAAGCACCGTGAAGCTGCGCAGGCGCATCGGGATAAATGGAACCTGGGACCCATTGAGGTGATGGGGATTGTGCCCACCATGTACCGCAACCAGACTATCGAGCATTCCGAAAACCTGAAAGAACTGCGCGCGCAGTTTGGCAGCCTGGTCTGGCCGCCCATTCACCAGCGCACGATCTGGGCTGAAGCGGTAACGATGCGTCAGCCGGTATTTGCAATCGCTCCACAGACTAAGGCGGCAGTAGAGGCCCTGGCCCTGGTGGATCGAGTGCAGGGAGCGGCGGTTCATGTCTAAGAGTAGGCGGCGCACCCGCGATGGTGCTGGTGCCCTGTCATCGTTGGAACAGGCAGCAAATGCGATCTACAGCAGCGATCTGCCCCCGGAGATTGCGGAGTTGGACAGCCGCCGCCGCCCTGCCAGACCGATCAGCATTTTCGAGATTTACCCGGATCGCACGCAGCCACGCCGGTCTGTCCCCTCATCCGTGCGCGAGCACTGGAATGGCGACCCGAATACGATCGGCGCGTTGTTCGATGCCTGGTTATACGAGATCGAACGTGTGGGTGGGCTGGATTTTGATCTGCTGGCTTATCTGGAACAGACCCACCTGCCGGAAGGGGTCGAAGGCAATGACGACGAAGGCGAGGAAGCTGCGCGGCGGTTGGGCGCGAACAGCCCGCTGGAACGATCGCTTTTAGAAATAGCGGATCTGGCGATCAATATCCAGCAGATCGGTCTGACCAACCCGATCACCGTCGCCAAAGATGGCCGCCTGTATCATCTGGAAACCGGTGAGCGCCGCTGGCTGGCCTATCATCTGCTCAATATCTATTTTCCAGATGACGACTGGACGAAGATTCCGGCGCATATTGTCGATC
>JAIOHO010000485.1 GCA_019912905.1 Anaerolineae bacterium | reverse complement strand
GCCAGGGAGGGCGTTTGGGTGCGGGTTCGGGCGGCGGCGGCGGCAGCAGCGCTTCGATCAGGCGGTCCATATCGCGGTGGAAATCGGGGTCGTAACGCACCTCGGCAATCTGACGCCCCAGCAAATCATGCAGGCTGGAGGGCAGGTCATCGCGCGCAGGCAGGCGCGCCCCATCGACCAGCACTGGAATCACCCGCACATCTTCCCGGCTCAGGCCGCGTTCCACTTCCAGCCGCACCCAGTCGTCGGGGTTATTCAGGCGCGGCTGCTGTGTGTCCTTAGCGGTGATGGTCGCCCATTGTTTGCCGATGATGACCAGCATCACGTCGCTGCGGTCCAGCTCCGATTCGAGCACTTCGGCAAACGAGGTTCCGGGGCGAATGCGGTCCACATCCTTGAAGACATGATCCACGCCGAACGACTCCACGAGCCGGTCATAAATACGCTCGGTGAACGGGCGGCTGTCTTCGCGGCGGTAAGAAAGAAAAATATTCACTTCGGAGGTCCGGGGTCAGGTGGTCGGATATGTTCCGATTATAATGCCAGCCCCCGAAAGTCACCAAGAGCGCCGCTGTGCGCAGCGGGCATTCCCACGAATCGTCCGATCCTGTAAATGGACTCTTGATTAGCCCAATGACTCGTGCTATGTTTCCCGCAATACAGTTTTCCCCGACAGATCATTTCTTTGTGGCTCGGCAGACAAGTGGATAAGGAAGAATAATCCATGCTGGTGGACGTATTCACCGCTCTGGTGATCGTGGGTGCGGTCATGACGCTGTGTGCTGTGGGATTTTATCTCTGCCGTCATCTCCCCGAATGGTCAGAATCGTAACACCCCCTTCTCAAAACAGTGCCCGCTTCCAAGCGGGCATTTTTATGCCAGCTTCGTCCGCCTTCTCAAGGGCCTCTGGGTGCAGTTGCCAGAGTGCGGAGTGATGGAGTCTTTGAGCGAGAAATCACCCTCCACAGGGCAAGGTCTCTGGCCGGAAACAGCGTCGATCACGGGGAACACCCGTCCCTAATTTCAGGACCGAAGGCTGAGGACGGATACCAGGAGCTTAAATCGAATCGCGCTCGATGAGCGGGCACTCCACCAGATGCTGAACCGGCGGCAGCGCATCCTCGGCCTGGACATGGCGCAGCAGATAGTCTACCGCCCAGCGGCCCATCTCGTAATGCGGCAGGCGCATCGAGGTCAGCGGCGGCCATAAACCGCTGGCAATGTCGATCTGATCATCGAAGCTGATCACGGCCACATCGTCGGGGATGCGCAGGCCCATCTGAGCGAGCGCGCCGTAGCAGCCCATCGCCGTGCGGTCGTTGCCACAGAAAATCGCGGTCGGCGGGTCGGGCAGCGCCAGCAGTTCCTGCGTCAGATGGTAATTGGCGCGAGGTGTCTCATTCGTGTGTTTGACCAGGTGCTCATCGTAAGGGATTCCGGCCTGTTCGAGCGCTTCCCGATAACCCTGGAGGCGGCCCTTCGAGGCTGGGACTGGCCCTCCCCCATTGGTATGGGGCGACAGGTTAATGAAGCCGATGCGGGTATGTCCCTTGCGCAGCGCAAACGTAATCGCATCATGTCCACCCTGCACTTCATCGGGCACGACCGACGGCAGTGACCGGTCTGGTACAAAACAGTTCGCCAGCACGGTGGGAATGTGGCGACTGTTATCCGGCAGGTGGATAGGCCGGTGATACATGGCCGCACAGACGATACCTTCGACCTGGCGGCCCAGCAGCACCTCGACCGCGGCCTCGGCCATTTCCATATTTTCCCCGGTGCTGATCACCAGCAGCACGTGCTCCTGATTCCAGCAGGCGTCATAGGCCCCCCGAATCATATCCACCGCGTAGGGTGTAGTCGCCACATCCGCCGCCAGAAAACCGATGAGACGCGAAGTGCGCGTGCGCATGTGCTGGGCGCTGAAGCTGGGACGGTAACCCAGATCCTCGATGGCGTTAAGCACCTTCTGGCGGGTTGCTTCGCTGACGTAGGGATGGCCGTTGAGGACGCGCGAAACGGTCGTCGTGCCTACCCCGGCACGGCGGGCGATGTCCTGTATGGTGGCATTGTTGCGCATCATGTCTGATCCCACTGGTCCAGTAAATGAGACCGCACCGTATGGCGGCAGCATGATATTGGACACTTTAACCAAATCTACTTGCAAGTATACCGGCAGTATGGTATCGTTACCAATATATGGTATCGTTACCATATCGATATTACCCGGCAGCAAGTCCCAGACGCGAGGCTTCTTGCCTTTAAAAATTGGAAAATATGATGCTTACGACACCCGAAACACTCCGCAAGCAGTTTGCCGCCGACCCCCACCGCCCCACCTATCATTATCTGCCGCCCTCCAACTGGATGAATGACCCCAATGGTGTCATCCAGTGGCAGGGTCAATATCACCTGTTTTACCAGTACAACCCGGACGGCCCGGTGCATGCCAATATGCACTGGGGTCATGCCGTCAGCGACGACCTGATTCACTGGTCCGATCTGCCGGTTGCTCTGGCCCCGACTCCCGGCGGGCCGGATGCGGCGGGCTGCTTCTCAGGCTCTGCGATTGACCACAATGGCGTGCCCACGTTTGTCTACACCGGCGTCACCGGCGAGCATTACGAGCATCAGGTCCAGTGCCTGGCTACCAGCGCAGACGGCCTGCTCACCTGGCAGAAAGATGCCAGAAACCCGGTCATCAGCCAGGTGCCGCCGGAAGCCAGGCAGACACGCGACTTCCGCGACCCGTTCGTCTGGAAACAGGGCGATTCCTGGTATCTGCTGATCGCCTCACGCATTCAGGATGTCGGCGGGACGGTGTTCCTGTACCAATCGCCGGACCTGATTCACTGGGACTACCTGCATCCGCTGTTG
>JAIOHO010000484.1 GCA_019912905.1 Anaerolineae bacterium | reverse complement strand
CGATCAAGGTGTTAAGTGCCTGAACTGGAGTAGACTTGATGCAGACCAACCTTAAAAGCGCAACTCAGGAAGTGATTATCGGCCCCGACCTGCCGACTGTGATTATCGGCGAGCGGATTAACCCCACAGGCCGCAAAGTCTTCAGCGCAGAATTGCAGGCTGGCGACTTGAGCCGGGTTGCCAGCGACGCCCTGGCTCAGGTCGAGGCGGGTGCAGCCGTGCTGGATGTCAACGTGGGCGCAGCCGGAGTCGATGAGGTTAAGTTACTGCCGGAGGCGGTGCGCATCGTGCAGGATACGGTTGAAGTGCCGATCTCAATCGATTCATCCAACCCCCAGGCGCTGGCCGCCGCACTGAAGGTATGCCAGGGACGCCCGCTGATTAATTCCGTGACGGGGGAGCGGGAACGCCTGGCAAAGGTGCTGCCGATTGTCGCCGAATATGGCGCGGCGGTGATCGGGTTATGCATGGACGACACGGGCATCCCCGAAACTGCCGAACAGCGGTTGGCTGTGGCTGAAAAGATTCTGGAAGCCGCTCATGCGCTGGGCATTGCGACCGAAGACATCCTGTTCGATCCGCTGGCGATGACGGTCGGGGCCAATCACATGGCGGTTCAGACCACGATCATGACCGCACGATTGATTCGCGAGAAGCTGGGCGCGAACCTGACGGCGGGTGCCAGCAACGCATCGCATGGGATGCCCGATCGGGAACTGCTGAACACCGTCTTTCTGGCTGGATTCATCCAGGCCGGTGTGAATGCCCCGATCTGTAATCCCCTCAAGAATGTGCTGGCGGTTCGTGCCATCGACCTGATGCTGGCGCGGGACGAATGGGGCACGAACTACATCCAGACCTATCGCAAGCTGCAAAAAATGCAAGCACAAGCTACCTGAGAGCCTTTAATCATGCCTGTTTTTACGCCCGGACACCGACATCAATCGGTTTTTCATCCCCTCAAGCCGCGTCCATTGGGGGCGCGCCTGCTCGGTTCGGTCGAACGGTTGGTCAAGGGACCGCTGTTTGGCTGCCGGATGTGCGGCAACTGCCTCCTCCAGGAAACAGCGTTCATCTGCCCGATGACCTGTCCCAAAGGGCTGCGGAATGGGCCATGCGGGGGGTCCACACGCGCCATGTGTTACGTCGATGAGCAGTATCCCTGTGTCTGGTATCAGATTTACGACCGGGCATTCAGGATGGGCCGGGAGGAATCGCTCCTGGAAGTGCTGCCCCCGCTCGATTGGGACCAGGTCGGCCTGAATACCTGGGATGACGTGTGGCAGCAAATTCGGAAAATGGGGGTCCGGCAGTTTGCGGTCGATCTGTCCTCGCGCGATGCGGCACAGCGGGCGCGCACCTGGGACGCCGCGTTTCGACCGGTGCGACAGCCGGAATGGTGGCAGGGCGATTCCGAGTTCCACGCACCCGCCTACACGGAACCGGCTTCAGAACTGGAACGCCGCTTGAAAGCCGGTGAGTTTGTGGTCGCGGCGGAGATCGCGCCACCTTTGAGCACCAACACGGACAAACTGCGCACCACGATCGAATTGATTAAGCCTTACGTCGCCGCCATCAACTTCACCGACAACCCCTCGGCCACCCCGCGCATGTCCAGCCAGGCATGCAGCGTGATCGCCATGCAGTATGGCGCAGAACCGATCATGCAGATGACCGCGCGCGATCGCACCCGCACGGGATTGCAGTCCGAAGTCATCGGGGCCAACGCACTCGGTATTGGGAATTTCCTGTGTATTGCGGGCGATCACAGCCGTTTAGGACCGCGACCGATGAGCCGCGCGGATGTGGTTGATCTGGATACGGTCCAGATGCTGTGGATTCTGCGCCGGATGCGTGACGAGGGACAGTACCTGGGCGGAAAGGCCATCAAGACTCCGCCACAGTTCTTCCTGGGCGCAGCCGCATCGCCGTTTGCTTCCGAACCACGTTTTCAGGCGCTGCGCGAACAAAAGAAGATCCATGCAGGCGCTCAGTTTTTTCAGACCAACGTCGTCTTCGACCCGGATGGATTAGAGGTCTGGCTGAATGAACTGGCGAAGCGCAACATTCTGGATAAGGTCTACATTCTGATCGGCATCACGCCATTGAAAAGCCTGCGGATGGCCGAGTATATGCACCAGAATGTGCCCGGAATCACCGTTCCCGACCGGGTTCTTAAACGGATGGAAGCTGCCGGGGATCATGCCGCTGAAGAAGGTCTGACCATCGCCCTGGAGCTGATCGAAGCCGTAAAACAGAAACAGGGGGTCAACGGGGTTCATATTATGG
>JAIOHO010000483.1 GCA_019912905.1 Anaerolineae bacterium | reverse complement strand
GGTTGGTGCTGGACAGCGTTTGCTCGGCGGCGACGGTCACCAGGCGCGCCAGCGCCGCGTAATCCCCGGTCAGGCGGGCAGAGGCCAGGGTCTGCTGGACGGCGGGTTCCAGCAGATTCTGCGCTTCGTACCACTGCGCGGCCCGCTGGTGCAGGCGCGGACGTTCGTCGGGCGTCAGGGTGGCCCGCAGAAATTCAGCGAACAGGCGGTGATAACGATACCACTCGCGGCGGTGATCGAGCGGGATCACGAACAGATTGCTGGCGTCGAGCTGTTCGAGCATGAACTGGCTGTCGCCGCGCCCGGTCAGCGCGTCGCACAGGCTGGCCGTCAGCCGGTCGAGCAGGGCCGTTTCGCGCAAAAAGGCCCGGATCGCATCGGGGTGGCGTTCCAGCAATTCAGCCATCAGGTAAGCCATCACGTAGCGGTCGTCGCCGGTAAAGGCGCTGACGAACGCGCCGGCCTGGTCGGGATTCTCCTGCACCGCCAGCGACGCCAGTTGCAGCCCGGCGACCCACCCTTCAGTGCGGGCTTCCAGCGCCGCGATGACCGCCGGGTCCAGGCTCAGGTTTATAGTCTGGTTGAGGAAAGCAGCGGCTTCATCCGGCGTAAAGCGCAGGTCGCGTTCGCGTATGTCCGTCACCTGTCCGCGCGCACGCAGGCGCGGCAGCGGCAGCGGCGGGTCCTCGCGGGTGGTGAGGACCAGATGCACCGTCGGCGGCTGATGTTCGACGAAAAAGGTCAGCAGATCGTGCACTGGCGGCGCGCTGATGACCTGATAATCGTCCAGCACCAGCACCAGCGGCGAGTCGCCCACCGCAAGATCATTCAGCAGCAGGGTCATCAGGTGGTTGAGCGGCGGCATCTGCGGCGATTGCAGCAGGGTCTGCGCCATCCGTCCCAGATCGGGCTGGGCATTCTGAAAGGCGGCGATCAGGTAGCTGAGAAAATGGATCGGGTCGTTGTCGGCTTCGTCGAGCGACAGCCAGACGACCGGGTGATCGCTCCGGTTCAGCCAGGCGCTGACCAGCGTCGTTTTGCCGAAACCCGCTGGAGCGGATACCAGCGTCAGCCGGTGACTCTGCTCCAGCCCGGCCTGCAAGCGCTCGATCAGGCGCGGGCGCGCCACTTGATTGGGGCGCGGCACGGGCTGGTGAAAGCGGGTCGCCAGGAAAGCCATGCGTGGTTTTCCTCCAATCGAAGGGATGATACCATCAAGCACGGTCGGGCAGGTCGAAAATCTCCATTTTTGTGTAGGGCACGGCGTGCCCCATAGCGGTCAACTTAAGCGCATTTCAGCTCTCAACCTCACCCCCTTGCGCGGGGGCCTTCAGTCGAGCAAGCTCGACCCCCTGAGCACCCCTCTCCGCGCCGCAGAATTCAGCGAGGGGGGAGAAAATCAGCGGACCAGGCTCCCTTCTCCCTCGAATTCGGGGGAGAAGGGTTGGGGATGAGGGGGTTAGTCACGCGCGACAACCAATGTTTACGGCTTAACTGGACAGGAATAAGGGCACGGCACGCCTGCGCCGTGCCCCTACAACTACGACACCAACTCAGTGATGGCCCGGCCCGGAATACAGATCCAGCGGCCCTTCCAGTTCGATCTTGAGGACGGTCGCATTCGGGTCGAGTTCCGCTTCGGGCACGTCGATCCACAGCATGCCGGGAATATTCGCCCAGGGCGCGCCGCCGATGGTCTTATGGGTCAGGGTCGTGTCAGAACCGACTACGGAAACGCGCTTCACCGGGTTGCGAATCCCCTTGACGGACACCTGATCCCAGGGGCGGTCGAACAGGAACACGTACAGCGTGTGCTTGTCCTTGCTCAGGGTGCTGGTCCCATAGACGTGACCGTGCGGCAGGCCCGCTTCAGTCGGGTAGATGGCCTCGGCGTGTTTGCTGATCCACGCGCCCAGCCCTTCCAGACGCTCGACCTGCTCCGGTTGCAGCGACCCATCGGCATACGGCCCCACGTCCAGCAGCATATTGCCGCCCATGCCGATGCACTCACTAAACATGCGCACAAGCTGACGGACCGATTTGTGATTGTGATCGTGTTTCTGATACCCCCAGGAATCGTTGATCGTCACGCAGAATTCCCAGGGACCTTCGGGCCGAGCGACGGGGATGCCCTGTTCCGGCGTCTGGTAATCGCCATAGCCGCGCATCCGGCTGTTGAACACCACGTCGGGATTCGCGGCCACCAGTAGATCGCGGACGTCGTCCATCTGCCAGTAATCGTTGCCCTGCGGCGTCCAGTCGCCATCAAACCACCACAGATCCGGCTTGAACTGCGCCAGCTCGGTCAACTGGCCGCGATGGAACTTGAGGAAACGCTCCCACTCTGGCGAGCGAGGGCCAGCGGGCCACCCGGCATACACTTCGGCATCATCGACGCGCGGCATGGTCTTATACGTGCGCTGTCCGACCGGCTGCGGCGCGTAATCCGGGTGCGACCAGTCCAGATGCGAGAAATACAACCCCAGGTTCAACCCCGCCGCGCGCACCGCCTCGACGTAGGGCGTCAGCAGGTCGCGTCCGGCAGGCGTCTTGTGGACGACGCTCAGGTCGTTCTGCTGTGTATCCCACAGCGCCACCCCGTCATGATGCTTGGTCGTCAGCACCACGTAGCGCGCCCCCGCCCGCTTGAACAGATCGACCCAGGCGGCGGGATCATAGCGCTCGGCAGTGAAGCCGTCGAGCTGTTTCATGTAGTCGTCGTGGCTGATCTGATCCAGATAAATGGCCCACGACTCGGGGATGCCATTGACGGCATAAATGCCCCAGTGGATAAAGATGCCCAGTTTTGCTTCCATAAACCAGGGCTGCATCGTCATAATGAAGGACTCCTTTGAAAGAATATACAGGCGGCGCTGCCACCAGGCCTGATGCTAGCGCCACTTCACCCAGATTGCTCACTATTCCCAGGCGCACAGAATCCGCTTCAGGGCGCGGCAGAACTCGATTATACTGAGGGTAATGGCAAGGATGAGACCGCGCTACTGAGCAATGTCACTCGCACGCCTGTTAGATCGCCCGAAGCAACAGCACATCCGAAAAGTTCTGATGGCCGGGTTTGTCATTATGCTGGCATTTCTGCTGCTGGTAGGCATCTTGCAGATCCGCGACCCGCTGGTCGGCTATTATGGCAGTTGGGTGCGCGTCAGCGAATTGGTCCATCAGGGGAAAAGTCTGTACTGCACGCCCAATTCGCCGCCGGGCCTCTACCGCATCCTGGCGAAGCGCATCCCGGTGACGCTGGCCCCCTTCCTCTGTTTCGATACCCTGGACGAACTCAATGCCTGGCTCAACGCCCATCCGCAGTGACATGACCGGGCTATGGCGCTTCGACGGTTGCTTCGGGCGGAACTGCGGTCGCAGCGGGTGTGGCCTCGTCCTGGACTTCCGACTGGAATTGCAGCGTCACCGCACTGTTAAAGGCGCGATTCAGCGCGGCCTGGACTGCTGCCAACTGGTTTTGCGCGCGGGTCAGGTCGTCGGGGGAGACGATGGCGGTGATGATCAATCCGCCGCTGTCGTCCCGGCTCACCTGCGTATCCACCAGGGGAACCGATCGCAGCGCGGCGTTCAGCGTCTCCTGAGCAACCAGCGTTTCGGCGTTGTAAAACGGCTCGATGATCACGTCCAGATTAACCGGCTGCGACAGCGTTTCTTGCAGCGCCTGCTGTGCCGCGATCACCTCACTGTTGTCGTCCAGGCGGTTGGCGGCCCGCCGCAGCGTGGCAATGATCTGGATCGGGTCGCTGCGGCGCACCTCAAAATCGACCAGCTCGTCCTGCTGAAACGCGCCGCGCAGGTGTTCCTCGATGCCGGACTCGAAGGTCGAAGGGTTGACATCACTCAGCAGAAAGATGCCCAGGATGCCGACGAACAGCAGCACCATCGCGCCAGAGACATACTGGCGCACGCGTGACTCTTCGACCAGCTGCGGGCGCATCCCCAGCCAGAAGAACACCAGCCAGGCCGCCAGGATGATGGAAATGATGTTGGTGGTGAACAGCAGCGCCGCACCGCGTGACAGGGCTGCATTGCCGTAGGCGATCCCCAGGCCGATGGTGCATACCGGGGGCACCAGCGCCGCGGCAATCGCAACCCCGGCCAGCGCCGCCGGAATCTCTTTGCGCGCGGTGGCATACGCGCCGATGATGCCGGACGCCAGCGCGATCCCCATATCCAGCACGGTCGGGTTTCCGCGTGCCGCCATCTCTGGGGTGACGATCTGGGTCGGGCTGATGAGGCCAACCAGCAGCGCGATCCCCACCGCCAGCAGAAAACCCTGAATCACGGTGATAGCGGAGCGGCGCACCAGCGGGATGCGCCCGGTCGTCATGCCCACCGAAAAGCCGATCAGCGGCGACATCAGTGGGGCGACCAGCATTGCGCCGATGATGACCGCGGCGCTGCTCGTCAGCAGACCGAAGGATGCCAGCAGCGCGGCCACGACGATCAGCACCGTAAAATCCAGGCTGGCCTCGGCCATCCCCTGCGCCTGCCGCACCAGTTCGTCCTGCTCTACCCGCGTGAGCGTGGGCCGCAGCCAGCGGGTCAGACGCTGAACTACCCCGTCGTCGGATTCTGGCTCGGCCAACTGCGCAGTCAGCACGACCGGCCCCGGCGTGTGGTTGAGCAGCTCACGCGAAAAATCGCCGTACATCCAGCGCTGCATCTGACTCTGCCGGACGTAGCCCACAACCAGCAGATCCTCTTCCGTCAGCCGCGACAGGATTCCGCTGGCCGGATCGCGGGCCGTGACCAGGGTGCGTTTGACTGCCTCTGTGCCGGGGACGCTGTGCAGCGCTTCTTCCAACCGCCCGCGTCCCTGCCAGTAGGCATTTTCGCTGCCCTGGACGTACATCGCCTCGACCGGCTTGTCGTAATACTGGCCGAACAGGACACCCACCCGCAGCGCCACACGCGAATGGGTGCTGCCATTGGCGGGCACGACAATGCGCTCGAACGCCCCTTTATGCAGTCCCGCGCGATAAATCAGCACATCGCAGGGCGCAGTCGAAACCACGCTTTCCGCAATCGAGCCGATCATTACCTGCCCATGCTCGGGCTTATTGAGGCCCAGCACGATCAGGTCCGCATCCTCCTCGCGGACGGCATCCAGAATGCCCCGGGCGATATTCGGCGCGGTGCGCGTCACCAACTCGACCGGGTGTCCATCTTCGGCAAACGAGTCACAGATCGGCGTGATCTCGTCGAGGGTCTCCGCTTCTTTTTCCGTATCTCCCAGCGTCACCGTCAGCGCGATGACTTTGCCTTTTTCAGGATGTACCAGGGCCAGCGCAAGGCGAATCAGGTGGTGGGCTGTGGCAGGGTTCGCCACCGGGACGATGACGGTGTCCACGTAGGCGAGGGTATTTTGCTCGGATGATTCGGGCATGTCGGCTCCGGGCAGATCGCCCAGCGAAAAGAACCCGCCCTCAGCATACAGTGAATGCCGAAGACGCGTCAAGAAGGTACGGGCTGCGGGGCGCATTTCAAAATGGGGGCATATAGCCGCCAGACGTTGAAAACGTCCGACTGCCCGGTGCGGCGGGAAGGGCCTGAAGGCACTCTGACCCGCCTCGCAAGCCCCTTCAGCGGGCTTCCCGGCTGTCAAGTAGCCTGGAGTTCTGAACCCCAGGCGCGGTAGCCGCTCATCTGCCCCTAAATTGAAATGCACCCCGGGCTGCGTTTCAAGGAGCGCCTTCTGATGAGATCTGACGTTCAGGCCCGGTAATCCGGGTAGGGGCGCGCTATACCGCGCCCACATGGGGACAGCCTTATGGGGTTTCAGACTCCTCAAAGACCCAGCGCGTCGCCCAATCCATCGTTGTCCAGGCCAGTGCCTTGTGCAGATGCAGCATCGAGATGGGCGGGCCGTGACGCATGTCGTATTTCGCTTCGTAGGCATCGTCGATGCGTGTCATCTGCTCGCTGTCCGGGTCGGTCAGGCGGGTGACAGTCCCTTCCAGAATGACCGCGTTGACGCTGTCGTCCAGGTGAACCACGACATAAGGCCTCTGGAGCAGATTGCGTGCCCAGCGGGTATCCGGGCTGCCGCCGAAGTGCAGCGTCGAGTCGAGCCACACGCCCCAGACCGGCACGACATGCGCGCGCCCATCAGGATTGGTGGTGGCGATCCAGTAATTGCGGGCCTCGGCCATCCGCTGCGACACGGAGGACCACTCCAGAAGTTTTTCGGCGTCGCCCGGCAGCCAGTAGCCTTCCAGCGGATACGGTTTGACGGGCTGAGGAATACGGATTTGTGCGTGCTCAGACATGGTCGTTCCTCATCTCTGCTGCGCCAAATGGCGTCCTGCGCGGAGTGTCACTGTACACCCTAAACCCTGACACCTGCGGTCAGCTATTCGCGCAGTGCAGGTTCAGTCGTCAAGCAAAGCTTCCTGAATCATCGTGCGGATCATGCGGGCGTCGGCTCCTGTGCGCCGTTCGATCGGCTTACCGTTCTTGAACATGATCAGCGTAGGGATCGACTGTACCTGATAGCTGCCGCTGGTCGTCGGGTTGTCATCGACATTCAATTTGGCGATTCGAATCTGGCCGCGATACTCCTCGGCGACCTGTTCCATGAACGGCGCGATCGTCCGGCAGGGTGCGCACCAGGGTGCCCAGAAATCCACCAGCACCGGCACGTTGGCTTTAAGCACATCGCGCTTAAAGGTCGAATCGCTCACCGCGCGAGTGGCAGATTTTTTGGCCGGGGCTTCTGGCTTTTCCGCCGGGGGCGCTTCAACTGGTTCCGGCCCGCGCCCCAGCAGGTAATCGGCATGCAGGCGCACATCCTTGGGGCGAATCGCCCCGACCTGCGATTTGGTCTTGTGCCCCAGGAAGCCTTTGACCAGCGTCACCAGGGCCGGTGCCGCAGGGCTGTCATAGCGGTTGTGAACCTGCGGATAGGCGGCGATGTCCACGCGCACGATGCTGAGTTCGCCCGCATTTTTGCGATCGACGGTCTCCAGCGCGTTTTCCAGGGGCTTGTCCAGCTTCTCGCGGCTGTCATAAAAATAGAGCATCACCGGCAGTTTCTGCCCCAGGGCATCTTTCAACTGCCGATCATTTTGAAGGGTCATCATCATGGGTTTTCCTGTGTGATCGTGATAAAGGTCAAGCATTCGCAGTCTAGACGCCGCGGGACATCGGATTCTACCAGAACCCGCGCACAGATGGTGATTCGCCTGGACCCGATTCGCGGAAGGCGGCAGTACCCTGCGGCGAAGCGCATCCGTTACAATAAGCGCCGAGGGTAAATTGTAGCCTGAGTCGATGTCGCACGCCGAGGTTTATCGTCTGATCATGGACGAGCGTATGCGTAAACTGATCACGCAGTTTGAATTCCGCTGGACGATTGGGAACATCCTCGGCTGGTCGGTGGGGTTATATATAGGTGGAGGCCTGTTGAGCGTGGTCGGCGGCATCGGCGGGGCGCTGGCAGCAGGCGCGCTGGCCGGGGCTACCGTCGGCATCGCGCAGTGGGGCGTCCTGAGGCTGGACCCAGGCGGTATGTCCCGGCGCTGGGCGCTGCTGAGTGCCTTGGGCGGCGGGATGGCAACCCTGCCCGCCTATCTGAGTGGGGCCGCCCTGATCGCCGGGCCGCAGGTGGGTTATTTCGTGATCGGCGCGGTCTACGGCGGTTTGTTCGCCAGCGTACAGTGGATCATGCTGAGGACACGGTGCGAGGCGGGAGCCAGCCTATGGATCATCGCCAATCTGCTGGCAGGCGGGTTGTGCGGCTGCCTGTCGATGACGGCCAGTCTGCCAGGGCTGCCGTGGATCTGCTCACCCGGGCCGGTCGTTTTTGGGATATTGACCGGCATCACCTTACAGCGGCTGCGCCAAAATCTTAAACGCGAATTTAGGCGCTGATTATTCAGATCCAATATTCTGTGTCTACACTGGTGATCAACATAGTGAGCGGGGAGCGAGGCCCGTGCGCACACTGGCAAACAAGCTGAATATCGAAGTCGATTTTCAATCTGTCACCGCTCTGACTCATCTGGGCCGGACGATTGATCCACGCATACCGTCCAACCGGTTTGTACTCGTCGCCGCCGGGCTGGGGATGATCGCTACCGGGCTGTACCGGCTGACGGTCGGCCTGCCGGTGTCTCAGGCTGTGGTCGGTGCAGTCGGCGCAGGGATTTTTACGATGCTGGCCTGGGCCATCGGGCGTGAATTAGACCCGGACCATAACCTTTCCGCTTCGATCGCCGCGGTTCTGATGATTGCGACCATGCTCACCGGCGGCATGCCCAACCTGCTGCTGACCGGCGTGGTGGTCGCCCTGCTGCGGGTCATCATCCGCAGCACCGGCCTGTCGCCCCGCATCACCGATGCGCTGGCACTGATCGCGCTAATGGCGGTCAGCATCGCGCTGGATGGTTACTGGGTCATTGGGCTGGTGGTCAGCCTGACGTTCCTGCTCGACGCCCTGCTGCCGGAATCTGACCGCTCGACCAGCCTGATTTTCGCAGCGGTGGCGCTCGTCATCACCGTTGCACTGGCGCTGGCCCTCCACCTGCCTCAATGGTTGCTGCGGCTTGAACCCACCCTGGCCGGTGGGGTGATTATGGTCGGCCTGGCTTATATCACGGTCGTACTGCGCGATTCCTCCCACCTCGAATCGGTCGCGGATTCGACAGGCCGACCCCTGCTGCGCAGCAGGGTGCTGGCCGGGCAGCTCATCGCCCTGACCGCGGCTCTGATCGTCCTGATGTGGGATCACCTGTTCGGGCTAATCGCGCTGTCCCCGGTGTGGGTCGCCATGCTCGGCGTCGTCCTGCGCCGCCTGGTTCAGTGGATTCGCGCTTGAGTCGCTTGCTTAAGTACAAGCGAATACGTTCTTCTGAGTGTGGGTCGGACTTTCAGGTGCAAAGCCTCAGTACCCAGCACTTTTTCGAGTGTACTTAATAGCGCACGGGCATGGCTTTCATGCCGTGAATAATCATGATCCCCGTTCCCCATTCCAGCGAATCCGCCGGGACGTCCAGTGCGAGCTGTGGCAGGCGCTGCGCCAGTGCCTGAATCGCGATGGTGCCTTCCAGCCGGGCCAGCGGCGCGCCGACGCAGTAATGGATGCCGTTGCCAAAGGCGATATGTTTGTTCGGCTCGCGCGTGATGTCGAAGCAGTCAGGATCGGGGAATTGGGCCGGGTCACGATTAGCGGCCAGCAGGGAGGCCCACACCAGTTCGCCCTGGGGGATCGTCACGCCGCCGATTTCGACATCCTCAAAGGACCAGCGGTTGGTGGTCATATCGACCGGACCGTTGAAGCGCAGCATTTCCTCGACGGCGGATCGAATCAGCGTCGGGTCCTGGCGCAGCTTCTCAAGCTGGTCGGGATGCTGAAGCAGAGCCAGCGTGCCATTGCCGATCAGGTTGACGGTTGTTTCGTGCCCGGCCACCAGCAGCAGAAACAGCATACTCAGCAGTTCCATGCGATTCAGCTTGTCGCCGTCTTCCTCCGCGTGGACCAGCGCGGTGATGATGTCGTCCTGGGGGTGAGTCTGCCGATCATCGGCCATCTGATTCATATAC
>JAIOHO010000482.1 GCA_019912905.1 Anaerolineae bacterium | reverse complement strand
GGTACAAGGGGGCGGAGACTTCGCCCCTTTGTAGTTTCCTGGTAGCGATCTTCTTTGCCAGCGCGGTTGATTTGCCCCTCGGATTGTCGCCCTTTACTCTGGGGCTAAGGGCTGCGTCCAATCACTATCTGGAATACGCCTTTGCTGCCGCCGATTGAACTCGACGGCTAATCTCCATGTCCCGCTGGGACTCGGCGAACCCCGTAAGGGGATTGGGCACTGGCCGGGTCATTCATGATCCGGCAGCGAGAAATCGAGAAACTTAGCGGACGAAGCATGGATCGCATCAACAGGGCGGAGCGATGGGCATCGCCGTCCTCCACAATCATAGCACTTGACAAAACGAACAAAAGTTCTATCCTTGAAGAAGGCTGACATGTATTTCAAGGGGTACAGATATGAGCGAGGTCCGTGTTCTGGTTGGCACACGCAAAGGCGCGTTCGTGCTGCGTTCGGACGAGCGGCGCAAAGACTGGACGGTGGAGGGTCCGCATTTTCCTGGATGGGAGATCTATCACATCACTGGGACGCCGACCGACCCCAACCGGCTGTATGCGTCACAATCGAGCGGTTGGTTCGGGCAGGTGATTCAGCGTTCCGATGACGCCGGAAAAACCTGGGAAACCGTCAGCAACGAATTCGCTTACGACGGCACACCCGGAACTCACCAATGGTACGATGGCACCCAGCATCCGTGGGAATTTAAGCGTGTCTGGCATCTCGAACCCTCTCCCACCAACCCGGACTCCGTATATGCAGGTGTTGAGGATGCCGCTCTGTTCCATTCGAACGATGGCGGCAAATCGTGGTGTGAACTGCCCGGTTTGCGAAGCGCAAAGGGGAATCTGTGGCAGCCCGGCGCGGGCGGCATGTGCCTTCATACCATCGTCCTGAGTCCCGATGATCCCAACCGAATGTTCGTGGCAATCTCCGCTGCGGGTGCCTTCCGCACCGACGATGGCGGCGTCACCTGGCGGCCCGTCAATCAGGGTTTAAAATCGGATTTCGAACTGCCGGATGCGACCGCCGAAGTCGGACACTGTGTGCACAGTATCGCCATGCACCCCTCGCGCCCCAATACGCTGTTCATGCAGAAACACTGGGACGTGATGCGCTCGGACAACGGCGGGGACTCGTGGCATGAAGTGAGCGGCAATCTGCCCAGCGACTTTGGTTTCCCGATTGCGGTGCACGCGCACGAACCGGAGACGATTTACGTCGTGCCGATTACGAGCGACTCCCATCATTTTCCGCCTGAAGGCAAGCTGCGCGTCTACCGCAGCCGCTCAGGAGGCAGTGAGTGGGAAGCGCTGACCAATGGGCTGCCGCAAAACGATTGTTATGTGAATGTACTGCGCAATGCGCTGGCGGTCGACTCGCTGGATTCCTGCGGCCTCTATTTGGGAACTTCTGGCGGGCAAGTCTACGCCTCCGCCGATTCGGGCGACAACTGGATGCCGATTGTCCATGACCTGCCGCCGGTGATGTCGGTCGAGGTGCAAATTCTGTCATGATCCGCGTGACGCTGCCCACACACCTCCGCATGCTGGCGAAAGTGAGCGGCCCGGTGGATCTCCAGGTGGAGGAACCAATTACCCAGCGGACGATCCTGGACGCGCTGGAGGCGGCTTATCCGATGCTGCGCGGGACGATCCGCGATCCTGCGACCAAAGAGCGCCGTCCCTTCATTCGCTTTTTTGCCTGTGGGGAGGATATTTCCCTCGATTCAGTGGACGCGGCTGTACCGGTCGAAGTCTGCGCTGGTAAGGAACCCTTTCGCATTATCGGTGCGCTGGCGGGTGGGTAACTGATTCAGCCCGCAGAACACAGTCAAGCGCACCGGACGCGAATCGGCCCGGACGATTGATGTTAAAAATCAGTTCGACACGCAAGGGCAGACCATACGGGTATGCCCTTTTTTGCCTGTCTTCCCTGTTTCCAAATCGGACTGTAGTGGGTCTCGACGGCCTCCGCCGGTCATCGGTATGCTAGGCGCGGGTTAAACCGGATGACAAGGAGTCGAGGTTTCATGACATTCACACTGGAAAGCACCATCACCCTGAACAACGGGGTGGAAATGCCGCGATTTGGGTTGGGCGTGTTTAAGACGAAGGTTGGCACGGAGACGGAAAACGCCGTCCGCTGGGCGCTGGAAGCCGGTTACATCGCGGTCGATACCGCCGCGCTGTATGGCAATGAGGCTGAGGTCGGCAGGATCGTCCGGTCCGGGATCATCCCGCGCGAAGAGGTGTTCGTCACCAGCAAAGTCTGGGTGAACGACCTGAGCTACGAGGGGACGAAAGCCGCGTTCGACGACAGTCTGAAGCGGTTGGGGATGGATTACGTCGATCTGTACCTGATCCATTGGCCGGTCAACGACTGGCGGGGATCGTGGCGCGCGCTGGAAGAAATTTACCAGACAGGCCGCGTCAAGGCCATCGGGGTTAGCAACTTCCTGCAACATCACCTGGAAGAATTGTTCGAGATTGGCGAGGTTCGCCCGGCGGTGAACCAGATCGAGTATCACCCGTATCTTCAGCAGCCGGATTTACGCAGCTTCTGCCAGTCCAACGGCGTGGTGCTGACGGCCTGGGCACCGATCATGAAGGGGCGGGTGCTGGACGTACCGGAGCTGGTCGCCATCGGCGAGAAATACGGCAAGTCGGCGGTGCATGTGACGCTGCGCTGGATGTTGCAGACGGATGTCGTCACCATTCCCAAGTCGGCGCATCAGGATCGCATTATCTCGAATGCCGAGATTTACGACTTCGAGCTGACCGATGCCGAGATTGAGACGATCAACTCGCTGGACTGCAACGCCCGCATCGGCCCACACCCCGACCACTTTGGGGAGTAATTGTTATCGCGGCGGAGACTGCACGACACTTTGCCAAAACATAACGCTAGTCATCCACTCAAGCGTGGCCGCAACTCATCGAGGGTGTGATCCACGCTTGAGCGGTATGCCCGGTCGCTAGATGGCGCGCATGCGGTTGCCGCGCGCATTGTGCTCGACTTCGGCCAGCCCCAGGACTTCCATCAGCGGCGGGATGTACATGGCGAAGCGCCCGCGCAGGCCCTTTTTCAGCCCATACCAGCCGCCAACCGGATTCTCCGGCGAACGCGCCCAGGCCTCGACGGTGCCTTCCTTGGCGGGTTTCTGCTCGTCGGCGCTGCCCAGTTCCATCCAGTCCCCGTGTGATTTGAGCATGGCGTGCAGGTCGTCGATACAGCGCAGGTCATAGCTCAGCACGGTCTTGCCGACGGTGCAGATCAGCGCAGGTGGATCGAGGGATTCATCCCGGTAGAGGGTGTACTCGGAGGTGCCCGGCGGGGTTTTCAGGACCCAGGGGTCGGCTTTGGTGCCCTGGCCGGTGGAAGGTGGAGTGCTCATCATGGGTTCTCTGCCTCTCTTTCGATTCCATAGCGGACGTTCAGATTGGAGCGTATTCTGGTGTTGATCGGGGTTGGACAGTAGCGAGTCTCTCTATCCTGGATTATCCTCCCCATTGGCGTGCGCGACACTCCTAATCTATAAGACGAGCGCAGGAGGCAAAAGGGTGCGGTCATCGGACAAATTCGCGGAACTCGACTCGCAGGCATTCGGGACGCTGGTGGAACCTTACCGGCGCGAACTGCACCTCCACTGCTACCGGATGCTGGGGTCGGTGCTGGACGCTGAGGATCTGGTTCAGGAAACCCTGCTGCGCGCCTGGCGGCGGCGCGATACGCTCGAAAATCGGGAGGCGCTGCGGGCATGGCTGTACAAAATCGCCACCCACGTGTGCCTGGATGCGCTGCGGAAACGCCCGCGCCGGGTCGTGCC
>JAIOHO010000481.1 GCA_019912905.1 Anaerolineae bacterium | reverse complement strand
AATTACCAGCGCCTGTTCGACAACCTGCCGTTCGCCCGCTATTTCCTGAATACGTCGCTCATTACGCTGGTGACGGTCGTCGCCCAGTTGTTAATCTGTTCGCTGGCGGCCTATGGGTTTGCCCGGCTGAACTTCATGGGGCGCGACACGATCTTCGTCCTGTACCTGACGACGATGATGATTCCGTTTCAGATCACGCTGATTCCGATGTACCTGATCATCACCGGCCTCGGCTGGGTGAACACCTATCAGGGCATGATCGTGCCGGGCATCTCCAGCGCCTATGGCATCTTCCTGCTGCGCCAGTCATTTCTGAACATCCCGCGCGACTATCAGGATGCGGCGCGCATCGACGGGGCCAGCGAATGGACCATCTATTCGCGCATCTTCCTGCCGCTCAACGGCCCGGCACTGGCGACTCTGGGCGTGTTCGCCTTCATGGGCACGTGGACGGACCTGCTGTGGCCGCTGCTGATTGCCCGCAGCGAACAGATGCGCACGCTCGAACTGGGATTAGCTTATTTCAATGCTCGCCCGAACGCCTTCCTGCAACCCAACTGGCCGCTGCTGATGGCCGGTTCGGTGGTGGTCATGCTGCCGGTGCTGGTCGTCTACATCGTGGCGCAGCGCTACTTCGTGCAGGGCATCGCCCTCAGCGGCGTGAAAGGCTGATATGCACTTCTACAGCTTTGACTCCGGGGACCCGGTGCTGGCAGTGGCCGGGTGGAAGCTCAGTTTCCAGATCATCACGCTGGAAAATATCTACGGACTCGCGCCGGATTGCATCAGGGTGGAGGACGATGGCGCGCGCTGGCACCTGACCTGTCCGCGCTTGAGCTGGGCCGGAGGGCAGCGCCAGGCTCCCGGCTCGGTGACGATTGAGGGCGATTATGACGCGCACCGGCTGCGGCTGCGCCTCAGTGCGACCGCTGAGGAGAAAATTACCGCTGTGAAGGTGTTGATCCGCGCGCTGCCGCCGGTCCAGCCGCTGGATATGCTCGACCAGCCGCGCGCCGTGCCTGCCGACGGCCTGCTCGACCGCTATCCGAATCCGCTGCGCCTGCCGGTCTGGGTGGTCGATCAGGACGACGGAACAAACCTGGGTGTTCGCTGGAACGATGCCGAGTACCGCGCCAAACGGTTCTGCGCCTATGCCGAGCGCATGGGGACGCGGGCGGGGTTGTATACGCTCGAATGTATCCATGAGGAAGATGCCCGCCGCTTCGATACGCACATCAACGTGCCGGAACTGGTGCTGGCGCGGGATGTGGAGCCGGATTCGTTTCGCCGGGAGCAGTTGGCATTTAATGAAGCTGAGGTGGGCCTGGTGCCCTGGGAACAGCGGACGGATGTGCCCGCCTGGGTGCGTGAGCTGCGGCTGGTGCTCACCCTGCATGGGATGCACTGGTCCGGCTACCAATTCAACGACTACGCTGAGATGCTGGCGATCATCCGCTTCGTGGCGGAACGCATCGACGGGCGGCAGGTGCTGGCTTATCTGCCCGGCTGGGAAGGGCGCTACTACTGGCAGTACGGCGACTTCCGCCCGGAGCCGATGCTCGGCGGAGAGGAGGGGTTCGCAGCCTTGTGCGAGGGGGCGCGGGCGCTCGGCGTGCACCTGATGCCCATGTTCGGCGGCAACTGCGCCAATGCCTGGATGCCCAACTTTCATACCTTTGGCCCGTCCTCTTACATGAAGACCGCCACGCGCAACGTGTTTCTTGGAAATCAGCCGGATTGGAACACCAGCCGCACCCAGGACACTGGCTGGCAGGCGTGGCTGAATCCCGGCGCACCCGCCTGGCAGACCGAACTGAGCCGCCAGATTCTGGGCCTGGTCGAGCGCTACGACTTCGATGCGGTCTTTCTGGATACGGTCGAGGTATGGACTAATGACCCGGACTTCAACCTGCGCGCGGGCTACCGCCAATTGGTGGATCGCCTGCGCGCTGGGCGACCGGATCTGCTGGTGACCGGCGAGGACTGGTATGACGGCCTGCTGCCGATCTTCCCGATCTTCCAGCAGACGGCGAAGTGGCGGCAGGTGCCGGATTGGGCCGGGCGCTACGTCCGCCTGATGGGGCATATCTGCGACGGCGAGGCCAGCCGGGGCAGCACCGGCGTGTTCGAATCGGGCTATGCCGCCTACGAGCGCCTGCCGGATCAGCCGTTGTATCTGCCGACGCTGGCGTTTGTCGATGGTACACTGGCGAACGCGCGTGACGAAATCGAGGCGGTGATCGCCCTGGCGAAGGGGCGGTAATCTGAAACGGCGGGTTTCGTGGAGGGGAGGGTCGGTGTGTTTTCCCCTCCAGAATCTTGTGAAATGGCAGGTCAGGTTACATCCCGGTTCCGAACTGACGATTGAGAAGGTGTTTTACCAAATGAGCAATCAGTACACTTAGCCCTCACCCTCAATCCCTCTCCCTCAGGGAGAGGGACTTTCTGAACCGTTCTGCTCCCCCGTCGCCCTGAGGGAGAAGGGGGCGGGGGGATGAGGGCTATAACCATAGGCTATTTGCACGCACTGAACACTGATGACATTGACGGCAGAAGGATCAAGACCATGAATGACTCCGTCATCCCGGTGGATGGGATGGTAATTACTGAGGATACCCGGCTGGCTCCGGGGGTGTATACGCTGCGCGAAGGGCTGAAGATCGGCGCGGATGGGGTGACGCTGGAGGGCAGCGGGGCGCTGCTGGTCAACCCGGAACACGAGGGCGCGGCGGTCCAGATCGACGGGCGGCGGGGTGTGACCGTGCGCGGCCTGAGCACCTCCGGTTTTGCGCATGGCATCCGCGCCGACCACTGCCGTGACCTCACGATCGAGCAGGTGCGTGTGCGTGATACGGCGGAAATCGAAGGCATCGACACCTTCCTGTACCTGTGGCTGCCCATCGAACAGGTCTACAGCGCGGCGATCCTGCTGCATGATGTCCAGGGCGGTGTGGTACGCGGCGGCGATCTCCAGCACCAGATGAATGGCATCCTCCTGTATGCCTGCTCCGGCGTGACCGTCGAACAGAACAACGCCTCGTTCAACAGCGGCTGGGGCGTGTATCTCAGCGGGTCGAATGACAACGTAATTCAGGATAACCGCCTGGATTTCTGCAACCGCGTCTACCGGCGGCCTGAAAACGGATTGGTTCGGGTGGAAGCGGATGCAGCAGGGATCGTCATGGTGATGTCCTCCTGCCGCAACAAACTGCTGCGTAACAGCTGCCTGTGCGGAGGCGATGGCATCTTCATCGCCGGCTGCACGCCCGACGGCGAGCGCACGACCTGCGACGATAACCTGATCGAGGATAATGACTGCCGCCTCAGCCCGAACAACGCCATCGAATCGACCTTCAGCCGGGGCAATGTCTTCCGGCGCAACGATTGCAGCCGCTCCAATTACGGCTTCTGGATGGGCTATTCGTGGGATAACGTCGTCGAGGACAACCACATCGAGTTCAACCGCTGGGTGGGCATCGCCATCGAGCACGGCCACAATTTCGCGATCCGCAACAACCGCATCCTGACCAACGGCGAAGGCATCCGGCTGTTTACGCGCGGCGGGCTGACCCTCCAGGCATGGCAGGGATGGGAAGTTTCGTTTGATTTCGCCATCGATGACAACCTGCTGGAAGCCAATCGCATCGCCTTCAACGCTTATACCGGGGCGGAGATTCAGGGCGTGGATGGGCACGGCTATACCCTGCGGCGCAACACCTTTCGCGACAACCGCATTGGAGCCAGGTTCCTGCGCGTCCACGACTGTCTGCTGAACGACAACACCTTCACCGGCAATGTCGAACAGGCGGTGCTGCTCGTCGGCCAGCCGGGGGTCACGCTGGGGGACAACCAGTTCGCGGCCAATCACCAGGACGTTGGGGCGGTCGAAGCCTGATCGCTGCCCTGTACAGGTGTATGCGCAAAATGATGATGAGCGTCACTTGTCTGGACGGCTGAGATGCGTTTAGCTCAGAGAAAGTGAAACTGCGGCGCGATTTTGTCCGAGCCTGACTGCGCTCATCGTGGACTTGTCTAAATAATTTATGCACAGGCAAGTGAAAAGGTATAGTCCTTTATGACCTCCATGACCCCTCGCACCCGGATGCTGACGGCCCTGACCGGCGGCGTGCCGGACCGACTGCCGGTGACGACCCATCACGTGATGCGCTCGTTTCTCGATGACTACATGGGCGGCATCGACTACCCGGAGTTCTTCGATACGTTCGGACTGGACGCGTATGTCTGGACGGTGCCCTATCTGCCGGATACGATTCAGGGCGAATATTACGACCCCAACCAGATCGTGGATGACCCGCTTGGGCAAACTCGCCGGGTGGTCTCGGATGACTGGCGCATCGAGACCGAGGACATCCCCGACCCACAGTATAAAACGACGCGCTACTGCTTCGTGACGCCTGGGGGCAGGCTGTCGATGGTAATGCAGGGCAACGAGCACACCGACTGGGTGGTCGAGCCGCTCGTCAAAGACAAGTGCGACATCGACCTGATTGCCCGCTATGTCACCCACCCGAAGGCGGATGTGGCGGCGGTCAACCGGACGGCGGACGAACTCGGCGAACGCGGGCTGGTGCGCGGCAACATCAACTGCTTCGACGTCTACGGTCAGCCCGGCTGCTGGCAGGACGCGGTCGAACTGGTCGGCACGGAAAAGCTGATCATGGCGACGTTCGACGACCCGGAATGGGTACACGAACTCATCCGCATTTTGCAGGATCGCAAAAAGACCTTCATTCGTTCGCTGGAGGGCGCACGCTATGACCTGCTGGAACTGGGCGGCGGCGCAGCCTCATCGACCGTCATTTCGCCGCGTCTGTTCGAGACCTTCGTCGCACCCTATGACTCCGAACTGATTGAGATGGCCCACGCGGTCGGGCAGCGCATCGTCTATCACACCTGCGGCGGGATGATGCCGCTGCTGGAGCGCATCGCCACCATGAAGCCGGACGCGATGGAAACCTTCACCCCGACGGATATGGGCGGCGACACCCGGTTGGCCGAAGCGCGCGAACGCCTGGGCGACCAGATGTGCATGATCGGCGGCTTCGACCAGTTCCATTA